>SLPW01000514.1 GCA_007131755.1 Myxococcales bacterium
CTCACATCGCCCGTCGATACTCCCCGCCCACCTCGTACAGGGTATGCGAGATCTGCCCCAGACTTGCGTATCGTACCGTATTCATCAATTCGGCGAAGATATTTCCACCGGACAGAGCCACCTGTCGAAGGCGCTTCAGAGCTTCTTCGCTTTCATCGCGATGCTCCTCTTTGAACGCCGCCAGGTTGCGAAGCTGCGTTTGCTTCTCCTCCTCTGTCGAACGGATGAGCTCCAACTCCTGTTCCTCCTCTTCTTCCTGCAGGTGTTCCGGAGCAAGGAAGGTGTTGACGCCGATGACCGGGCGCTCTCCGGAGTGCTTCTTTCGCTCGTAGAGCATCGACTCTTCCTGAATCTTGCTCCGCTGGTACTGATTCTCCATCGCTCCCAGCACACCGCCGCGCCGACTGATGCTCTCGAACTCCGACAAGACCGCCTCTTCCACCAGATCCGTGAGCTCCTCGACGATAAACGATCCCTGATGAGGATTTTCGTTCTTCGCCAACCCGAACTCCCGATTGATGATGAGTTGAATGGCCATCGCCCGCCGAACGCTCTCTTCCGTGGGCGTCGTGATGGCCTCGTCGTAGGCGTTAGTGTGAAGGCTATTGCAATGGTCAAAGAGCGCCAACAATGCCTGCAAGGTGGTCCGGATATCGTTGAACTGGATCTCTTGCGCGTGAAGCGACCGACCCGAGGTCTGAATATGGTATTTCAACTTCTGAGATCGCCCGTTGGCGCCGTATTTTTCACGCATCGCCACCGACCAGATCCGCCGCGCCACTCGCCCCAGCACGGTATACTCCGGATCCATTCCGTTGGAGAAGAAATACGATAGATTCGGCGCAAACTCGTCGATATCCATCCCCCTCTTCAGATAGTACTCCACGTAGGTGAACCCGTTGGCCAGGGTAAAGGCGAGCTGGCTTATCGGATTCGCCCCCGCCTCGGCGATATGATAGCCGCTGATGGAGACGGAATAATAATTTCGCACCTTCTTCTCGACGAAATACTCCTGAATATCCCCCATCATTTTCAGGGCGAACTCCGTGGAGAAGATGCACGTATTCTGCGCCTGATCCTCTTTGAGGATATCCGCCTGCACCGTACCGCGGACCACGTGGAGTGTGTGATCGCGGATCTCGTCGAGCTCCTCCGGGTCGGGCGCCCGTCCCTGTTCGGCGCGAAATTTGTCCACCTGCTGATCGATGGCCGTATTGAGAAACATGGCCAGAATGATCGGCGCCGGACCGTTGATGGTCATGGACACGCTGGTATTGGAGGCGCAGAGATCGAATCCGTCGTATAGCCTCTTCATATCGTCCAGCGTACACACGCTGACCCCCGAATTTCCGACCTTTCCGTAGATATCTGGCCTCCGGTCCGGATCCTCACCATAGAGCGTCACCGAGTCGAAGGCCGTGCTCAGTCGATTCGCCGGCTCTCCTTCGCACAGGTAGTGAAAGCGCTTATTCGTACGCTCCGGCGTTCCCTCCCCGGCGAACATCCGCTTTGGCTCCTCATCACGTCGTTTGAACGCAAATACACCGGCTGTATAGGGAAAGCGGCCAGGAACGTTCTCCAACAACTGCCAGCGCACCACATCTCCCCAGTCGCGAAATTTCGGCAACGCCACCCGGGGAATCTTCGTCCCCGACAGCGACGTCTTTCTCAGATCGAATTCGATCGTCTTATCGCGGATCTGCACCTCGAAGATGTCGCCGCTATAGTCCTCCTTCAATTGATCCCATCCCTCGAGAAGTTCTCTGGGCTCATCGTCCAACTCCGCCCACAACTGAGCCTGCTTTTCGGCGATGGCTTGCCCGTCGTCGACGAGCTCTTTAGCTCCCTCCAACTGATAGAGTTTCGAGGCCAGATCGGCCTGCTCCTCCACCCATCGGCGAAAATCACGACATGTCTCGGCCACCTCGGCCAGGTAGCGACTTCGCGAACCGGGAATGATCCTATGGGCCCGCTCCGTGACGGGACCGCTGGTCTCCCATTTCGAATCCTCCATCCCCAGGCCCGTATCCTCCATCAATCGATGATATAGCGCCGTCACCCCCGTATCGTTGAACTGGCTGGCGATGGTCCCGAATACGGGCAATTCTTCGTCTTCGATATCGTAGCCAATCTGGTGATTGCGGCGCAGCTGTTTTCGCACCGCTCGCAGCGCATCTTCGCTGCCGAATTTCTCGAATTTGTTGATCACCACGAAATCTGCGTAATCGAGCATCCCGATCTTCTCGAGCTGACTGTGGGCACCGAACTCGCTGGTCATCACGTAGATGGACAGATCGGAGTGGTCGACGATATCTGCATCGCCCTGCCCGATGCCGCTGGTCTCCACGATCACCAGATCAAAGCCCGCACTCTTCACAATGGCGATCGCCTCGTCCAATGCCTGCGCCACCTCTCCCTTGCTCTGTCGCGTCGCCAATGAGCGCATATAGACGCGCTCGTCATTGATGGCGTTCATTCGAATTCGGTCCCCCAGAAGTGCTCCACCGCTCTTTCGCCGCGACGGATCGACACATAATAGGGCCACCTTTTTGTCCGAAAAATCCAACAGATATCGACGTATAATCTCGTCCGTAAGACTGCTCTTTCCCGCCCCTCCGGTTCCGGTGATCCCCACCACGGGAATCTGCTTCAACGAATCTGGAAGCTCCAACTCGTCGAAGCGCCCCATCTCGGCCATCGTGATCGCCCGCGCCAACGCCTCGGGCTCGCCACTTTGCACCGCCTCGGCCGTCACACTTCCCACCTCTTCCACCGGATCGAAATCGGTGCGCTCCAGCATATGGTTGATCATCCCCTGAAGCCCCATCTCCCGCCCGTCATCGGGGCTGAAGATCTTACCCACCCCGTACTTCTCCAACTCCTCGATCTCGTCGGCGACGATCACCCCACCGCCACCTCCGAAAACCCGGATATGGCTCGCCCCTCGCTGCTCCAACAGGTCGATCATATATTTGAAATACTCGATATGACCGCCCTGATAGCTCGACACGGCGATCCCCTGGGCGTCCTCCTCGATGGCGGCGTCGACGATCTCGGCCACAGAGCGATTGTGCCCAAGGTGCACCACCTCCGCTCCCGTGGCCTGCAGGATTCGGCGCATCACGTTGATCGCCGCATCATGGCCGTCGAACAGACTCGCCGCGGTGACGAAGCGTATCGGGTGCACTGGCGAATACTTCTCGGGCTTCTGGGATGCCGAGGGGGCGGTGGCACTCATGGCTTCTCTCTCGTCTGGGGTAATCTGGGGGTGGACTCCGTATCTCAGCGGCCAATAAAGCAAAACGGCCCCGAACTCACAAGCATTTCGCCGGCAAATACCTCGGCGATCACGGGCACATTAGTCCCTGAACAGGCGCTCATTTCGTTGCGAGGGCCCGGAGATGAGCGTAATGACAAGGAGAAGAAACTCAGGCGATGCAGCGCATCTTCAAGTTTCAGGTGAGCGCAGCGAACCGCTTCGACGCAGTCAGTGTGCGCAGATCCGGGGCCGCAGCAGAAAGAGTCGCTTGTTCAGGGACTAATATTAAAAGGGCCCACCTCCCGTTCGGAGGCGAGCCCTTGAACTGATCAAACTCAGACCATCGGCTGATTATTCGGCTGCGTCGTCTTCCGCAGCCTCGTCACCATTGATGGCACCGTCATCATCACCCGTTGCCGGAGCGTCGACGGTCCCGCCGATGGAGAACAGCGGAACGCTCTCGCTCGCCACGCTGTCGATCGCGTCTTGAAGCGGCGTCAACTGCCTGGCCAACTGGTCGGTATACTCGCCCATCATCTTCACGCGGTGCTCATATCGCTGCAGAGCGTTATTTCTCTCGACATCCAGAAAATGAGCGCGATTGACGGGAACGATATCGTAAATCGCCACGTTCTCAGTGCCTCCGGGCTCTCCGTACTCGCCGGGCGATACGTATTCCACGCGGATCATCCCCTCGTCGTCTACCTCGAATCGCGATCGGGGGTCGTCGGCCTGAGCCTCCTCCTCGATGTCAAAATCCGGTCGCACCGGCGCTCTGACTAACGATCCCGGCGAAGGATTGAATTGGTAGGGCGGCTGATCGGGATCCTGCATATGTAAACCCCAGCCCTGCAGACTGAAGCGCACGGCGAGTTCCTCTTCCGGACTCCAATCATCGAAGCCTTCTGCAAGGGCTTCTAATTCCTCTCGGTCCACACCGGTGGTGATCTGGTAATGTTCCAAGATCAACCGAAACAGCGCGTCCGTATTTCCCATCGCCTGGTTGAGGGGACCCACGATAGACCGATCGGCCATCAGCATTCGCTCCCTCGGCAACACACGGGCGTTGATCACGAAGTCCAACTCCGCCAGTTCTCGGGCCGCATCGAAATCGATCTCGCCGTGCTCGGCATTGGCGAGCTCCCGGATGATCTCGCGCGCTCGTTCGAAATCCTCGATCTTCGGCTCCAGATCGGCCTGCAGGCTCTTGGCGTCGTCGATCCGTGACTGTTGAATGGCACGAGCGTCGAGGCTATCCGAGGTGAAAAAGCCAAACATCAGCCCCAACACCGCCACCACCACCATCACCACCACCGTAGCCGGTGAGAAGATGCCTCCGTCGTCGAGATCGAAATCCTTCAGATCGATCTCTTCGTCGTCGTCCAGCCCGAATTGTTGGCCCGTTGACGTCGCCGCTTGCCGCTGTTGCTTCGGTGGCGCCATCGCCGTCGGCGGCGGCCCCTGCGCTCCCGGGGGCGGACCGGCCTGGCGCGGTGCAGCGCCACCGGGTTGAGCTGCGGCACTCGACTGTTGAGGTTGCGCGGCAGCGCTGAACTCGTCGAATCCTCCGCTGCTCGTCGGCTGTTCTGCTGCTGACGGTGCGCTCACTTCAGCCTGGGCCTGCTGAACCGGCTCGGGCTCCCTCTTCGACTTCAGCTTCGACTTCTTGAGCGCCGCGAGGCGATCGTCGACTCCTCCACCACCGCTTTTTGCCCCGGTCCGCTGTGGACCGGACCCCGTCAAAGCCGACTGCCCTCCGGAGCCTGTCGTCTTATTCTTGGCATCGCCTGATGATTTATCGGGGCCACCTCCCGGCTTCTTGAGCCCGAGACGCGACTTGAGATTGGAAAGATCTGGCTTGTTGTCTTTGCTCGACAAGGACGTCCTCCTGGGTTGAATGCGACCCCGGCACGCTGCTAGTGATATTCGGCGGAAGTTCTGAGCCTTATTCGGCCAAGACCGGCGAAATACGGGTTGAAACTTCTGTCGATCACCACTAGCCGTTAGGCCGTCGACACATTTCTTAATTCTCACCTGTGTCGGCTTTCTCGACCACTGCGACCATCATTTACCAGCAAATTCTGGTATCGACACGCTATCTCAGCCCCACAATTTTCGTCAAGTAGTCGCCCCGAGACCTTGAAAAAGACTTATCCATTTTACAGAATTGGCCGTTGGCCGATCTCTGACGTTCGTCGGAGATCCGGTCGGTGGACGACTCAGGGGCTCGTCCCCCCAATTTTCCCCAGCGAGTGTGACGGGATATGACCGTGAAATTCCAGCGTAGTTCTTCAAAGCATCTCTGCCGTCGGCTGCGACACAGCTCCTATCTATTCATTTTCTTCGTCGGTGCCACCACATTTTTGTGGGCCTGCGGCTCCGATGAGCCGGGGGAAGTCAGCGGATCCCTCGTGGAGACCTCGGTAAGTCCCGAAGCCGGATATCCCGACGTAGAGCTGACGGTCTCACTGGAGATCGACCCTCAGGGTGCACCGGAGGACGAGATCAGTTGGACCGTCGATTTCGGCGACGGAAATCGAAGATCCGGCGACAGCCTGGAGGCAACGGCCACCCACGCCTACTCCGACGTCGGGGAATATCGCATCGTCGTCGAAGCTCTCCATAACGGGGAGACCGCCGACACCGACGAGATCTTCTTTACGGTCTATGATCCCGTCGACGTCAGCGTCGGATCCGTCAGCGCCCAGCCCGTCAACATCCTGGTCGGCGAAGACGCCACCGTCTCCTTTACGGTGGAAAACCTCACGGCGAGCCCCGTCTTCACTCCCGTCACCTTGCGGGCCTATCTCTCTCCCACCACCGACGTGACCCGCGAACAATTCGACGCCGGCGAGCTCGACGATCTGGTCCCCCTGGGAGAACAGGTGCTTCAATTGGACGAAAACGACGTTTCTCTCAACCCGGGAGCATCACGAAACGTCAGCATCAACGCGCCCATCCCCGAGGTTCCCACCGGCGACTATCACACCGTTGTGGTCCTCGACCCCGATCACGAACTCCAGACTCAGACTCCGGAGGCCACCCTGGCCTCGAGCATCGGCATCTTGCGCATCGAAAACCTGGACGCCAATCTCCCCAATATCTCCGTGGACTCATTGGAGACCCTGCCCGACCGCGCATTCCCCGAGCTCAGCCGCTTCACCCGTGCCTTCGAATTGAGCAACCTCGGCGGGGTCGACGTCTTCAACGTGGTCCACAAGACCTATCTCCAGCCCGGATCCTCCACGCTCGACGACGACGCCATCCTCGTCCACACAAGCGATCCCATCAATCTTTCGGTGCACCAGTCGGAGGCCATCGGGCCTGACGAGTTCATTCTCTCCGAGCCCATCACCGCTCCCGACGACGAAGAGCTCGAGCTCTTCGTCATCGTCGAGGCCTTCTCCGAAGACGGCGATATCGAGGAAGCGACGACGGACAACAACATCATCAGCTCCGATGATCCCATCATCGTCTCCAATGACCCCGTGGAAGGCCCGGACATCGTCGTCGAAGACTTCTCGGTATCCCCGGATAGCACCTTCCTGGACGGCACGCTCGATCTTGAAACCACCATCGCCAATCGCGGCACCTCCGACGTACCCAGCTTCTTTTGTGGCATCTATATGAGCCCCCAGCCGGTCATCAACTTCGGCGGCGACCCCCAGATCCAGAATATCAACCTCACTGGTCTGAGCGCCGGCGACGAAACCCATATCGAAGACGAATTATACATCCCCGCCCTTCACGACCCCGGGGTCTACTACTTCTATATCGTCTGTGACCCCCACGGCGCGATTGACCAGCAATACCGGGGAAATAGTCAGGCCATCCACCTCGAGCCCATCACTGTGACCGACGAGGCGGATATCGATCTCTATGTCGACTCCATCAGCCTCCCCGAATTCGCCGACGACGGCGATAACATCATCGTTGAAGCCACCGTCTGCGTCGCCGGATCCAATGCCAGCGGAACCACCCTCGGCGAACTCCACGTCAGTTCCGGCACGGACGTCGACTTCGACGGCGAACCCTACAAGACCTTCGAGGTCCCCAGCGTCAGCCCCGGGGAGTGCGTCGAGCTCGAGTTGGAAGCCCAGGCCCGCTGCCAGGACTTCGTCGATGAATGGAGCGTCGGGGTATACGTCGACGCCGACGAATCTCTTCCGGAGGACAATCGGGACAACAACAAACTCACAAGCTCCACTCCCCTGTTGCTCCAGGGCCCCTATTGCGAGTGCATCGAAGACGACTTCGGGCCCAATCAGACGGCACAATCCGCTCACCCCGTCGACGTCGCTCCCGGCACCCCGGCCCACAAAGAGGCCTCTCTCTGCGTCCCCGGCGGCTGCGACTACTATATGGTGGAGCTCTTGCAGGGCGAGACTTTGCTCGTCGACATCTACCATGACTCCGAACGGGGCCCCTTGAAGTCGCGAATGCTCAACCCCGCCGGATCCACAACCCTGGACTTCGACGACAGCGACGACTACCAGCAGATTCGCCGCTTCCTCGCCTCCTCCGACGACGACCCGGGGATCGGTCACCTCTTCCGGGTCTGTGCTCAGGATGGCAACGGTCGCAATTATTACGAGATGGATATCGACATCTATCCCCAGGCCGCCACCGTCGACGTCCTGCCCCACAATATCGAAATCCCACCACAGGAGAGCTTCTCCGTCGGGGCTACCTTCGACGTCGATCTGCGCATCTACAACCTGGGCGAACAACCGACCGGCCCCTTCGACGCCCAACTGGTGCTGACCAAGGAACGCGACGCCCTCACCCTGGGCGAAGGCGACGATATCGTACTCGCCACCCATCCCATCGACTCCCTCAGCCCTGCCAGCCATCGCGACGTCAGCCTGGAGGTGACGCTGTCCTCCTTTGTGGACGACGGCGATTATTTTATCGGCGTCAACCTCGATCCCTACGAGGTGTTGAACGACGAAAACCCGGAAAACCAGATCGGCTTTACCGACCAATTCTCCATCGAGACCGACTGCTACGACGCCTTCACCCCCAACGACTCCTTCGACGAAGCCGCCGCCATCGAGGCCGGCGTCACCTACGTCAACCTCGTCGCCTGCACCTCCAGCAACAACTACTATCAGATCTGCGCGCCCAGCGGTCACAGCATGGAAGCCACCATCGACGGCTTCGACCCCGCCGACGGGGACATCGACCTGCGACTCTTCGACCACACCCTGGGATCGCCCATCGATACCTCGGGCACCATGGGCGCAGACTCCGAGACGGTCTCCGTCGACTATATCGACGGAGATCAATGCTACTATCTGCAGACTTCTCTCGTGACCGTAGATGCGGTTGCCGAGAATAGCTACAACCTGCGCGTAGAGCTCGACGAGCTGCCCGCCGACATGCAATGCAACGACACCTTCGAGCCCAATGACGACTTCCAGACCGCCAGCAGTCTGTGGGAAGCCCTGGATTACGGTGGTGAGCTCGATCGCTGTCCCTCCTACGACATCGACGTCTACTCCGTGCAATTGTCACCGGAGTCCACCATCGACATCAGCGCCTCCCTCGATCCGCCGAACCAGTCGGGCACCCTCTTTTTGCAACTCCACGGGCCGAACTTCGTGCCCCTGGCCTTCGCCGAGACCGGCCCCGGTAATCCCACTGCCTCCATCGAGGGATTCACCCCCTCTACGACGGGCCCCCATTATGTGCGCATCGATATCGGCGGCGACGAACATCGCGTCACCTACAGTCTCGATGCTCAGGGACTGCCCGGAATCGACCTCGCCGCAAAGGACCTGCGCATTGGCTCCGGTACCTATGTCGAGGGCGACCAGATCCGCTACGACTTTCTTCTCACCAACTTCGGCGGCGATCACGTCGACTCCGTGACCTATCACGTCTATCTGGGCTCGTCGGCCACACCCGGCTCCTCCGACTCCCTGCTGGGAGCCTTCGAGGTCACCGACATCGCTCCCGACGAAACCATTGAGCTCGAGGGGCAGACCAACGTCCCCTCCTCCACTGAACCCGGAGAATACTACGTCCACGTCGTCGTCGATCCCGACGAAGAACTTGACGACGTCAATCTCAGCAATAACGTCACCTCCGTGCCCATCATCATCGTCGAATCTGAAGGCGATGACGACAATGGCGAAGACTCCTGAGGGGACCACAACTGTATGCGTATCGGCCACATCTCTGATCTTCATATTCTGGAACTCGACAAACCGAGGCCCTTGAAATTTCTCAACAAGCGCCTCGTCGGGGGACTCAACCTGTTGCTCAAACGCTCCAACGCCCACTCTTCGAAGGTCGTGGAGCGCGCCATCGAGCATCTCGACGATCACGATGTGGACCACATCGTGATCAGCGGCGATCTGACCAACCTTGCGCTGGACTCCGAATTCGCCGCCGCCCGAACCGTCGTCGACGGCCTGCGCGGCGGACCGGACCGGGTGAGCATCGTCCCCGGAAATCACGACTACTACACCCCCGGAGCGGCGCGTAATGGCCGCTTCGAACGCCACTTCCAGCCCTATCTGAAGAGCGATCTCCCTCGCTACCAACTCGATGAAGGCTACCCCTTCTGCCACCTGCGAGACGACGTGGCCATCATCGGTCTCAACAGCGGCATTGCCACCCCCTGGCTCTTCGCCACAGGCCGCGTCGGCCCCGATGAGTTGCGGGCCGCCGAGCGCCTGCTCGACGATCCCGAGGTTCAGCGCCGATTCAAGATCGTCGTCGTCCACCATCCCCTGCTTCCCGACGAACATCATTCGATCCAGTTCAATCGACGCCTCCTCAACGCCGCTGAAGTCCTGGAGATGGTCCGCCGCAAAGACGTGGACCTCGTCCTTCACGGCCACAACCATTATTTCTCCGTCCTCCAGGTCCCCAAGCTCGGATCTCCCGGCACCACCTATATCTGCGAGGCCGGAAGCACCTCCGTGGCCATGGGCGGCGACCCGATGATGTCCGGAAAATTCAATATCTACACTGTGGAAGACGGCCACCTGCGGCAGGTGGAGAGCCATCTCTTCGAGAGCCACGAGGCGGGATTCCTCCCCTGGAAGTCCGAGGTCTTTCGGCGCACCATCGCGGAGGACTGAATGCAGATTGCTGCTGCCGTGGCCGAGGCGGCCCACCGGATCGGGCTGTCATTGAGCGTCGACGGCGACCCCTCGCTGCCGATCAAGATGCACCGCAGCGGCTGGACCGTCGAGATCGACGCCGCCGATCTCTTCGACGCCTCAAAAAGTCGCACCCATCACCTCCGGGCGGCCTGGGCGCTCCTGGGCGTGCGCCTGGGCATCGACAAATTGAGCGCCTCCGACGACGACGAACCCGCCCCCTCCTCTCCGCAACAATTTCGACGAACTCCTGTGCGGCGCTATCACGAGGCCCCTTCGGTCCACGGCGATCGCCTCCAATTTCTGGTGCCCACCATAACGCGTCAGACCTTCGAAGCCGTCGCCGGGACCACTGCTTTGAGTCGCAACTGGCTATTCATCCAACTGGAGATCCTCCTGTTGCGGGAGACGGGAAAGCGTCTCGACATCCTGACCGACGACGAATCTCAGCCCAATGACAGCAGCGATGATCGACGCTGGCAAAAAGCGCGCTCCGCCCTTTTCTATCAGTCCTATAAAATACGTCCCATATCGACGGTTGACGTCCCCGGCGGAAGACTGCGCATTATCGAGACCGGTGAGGGCTTCGGCGCATCGCGAGCGCTGCTTCTCCCCGAATTCGACTATGACGCCTCCCGGGACTACGGCTACCTGGCGATTCCCACCCGAGATCGACTCATCATCGCCCGACCTCGCGAACGCGAGGTCGCCCCGCAGATGCTCCCTGGTCTGCGCGACGCTCTCACGGACTCCATGGGCTCGTCCAACTTCGCCCTCACCGACGCCATCGTACAACTGGAGCCCGACAACCTACGCCTTCTCCAAGAGCCCACCCTTCGCCTCGACATCGATCCTCCACCCTCGGAGCGTATCCTCTCCGTGACTCCTCCTTGAATTTGGTCGGTTTTCCTCCCTATATGCGTGTCTATACGTCAGTGCGTGCCGTCCTCTCTCTTCTTTCCCAGGACCAAATATGAGCGACACCGATCATCTCCATGAGCTAACCGAGGTCCTGCGCAGCCGACGCCTGGAAGTCGACCTCGTCGAGGACACCCTCAACGTCAGCCAGGGAACGGGGATCATGGCCCACAAGGCCCATCTCGATCCTCGCCCCCTGCTCGACATCTTGAGCGATGACGAGGCCCATCGGCGCCGACAGATCGCCGCCTACGCAAGCGGCGTCAAACACGTCCTCCTCGAACCTGCTCGATCCAAGGCTGCACAGTGGGACTTCATCAAAAGCGCCGGCGGCCTCCTTCCCGGTTTGCACGTCTCCACCTTCGAACTCGGCGTAGAAGCCGCCGCCGGTGAGTCACCCTGGACCCTCGATTTTCCCGGCGATCTCATCGTCGCCTATTTTATCAAGCTCGACCGCGGCATCCGCGTCCTGACCGCTCCCCAGGTCCAGCGCTGGGACGTCAGCGACGACCGCATCACCTCCGCCGCCCGAAGTCTCCTCTTTCACAACACGCGCCACCAGACCTTCCAGCCCTTCGGCGATACGCAATCGGTGCGCCGCCTTCACGCCGGTGACGGCCATGACGCCGCCCGATGCCTCGTCATCGCAGACGCCTTTTATACCGAGATCGACTCCGGTTTTCGCTTCTCCCTGCCCACGCCCGATCACTTCCTCTGCGTCTTCAATAATAACGACGAAACCATGGCAGAATTGAGCGCCGCGACCAAAGAGGTGTACCGCGACGCCGACTATCCGCTGTCAGAAACCCTCTTTCGCTTTGAATCGGGACGTCCCCTGCCTCTGGAGGAAACCGACCATGAGTGAAAGACACCCCGAAATTGACCCCACCCTGCCCGAAGTGGTTCAAAATTTTCTCAGAAGCGGCGCCGAACTCGAGGAGATCCGTCTCGACGAACGCGGCGAATGGACACACGAGGGATTGCGTTTCGAAAACTCCCGTCTCATCGGGCTCTTCTCCCGCAGCATCGGACGCACCGAGGGAGGCACGTGGATCCTCGAGATCGGGCCCTTTACGTACCCCATCACCGTCGAGGACACCGGGTTTTTCGTCGAAGCCGTCGACTGGTCCGAACAGCCGCCCCGCCTACGCCTGAGCGACGACACCTCAGAACCCCTGGACGTCCACTCCTTGGAATACCGCCCCGGCGGACGTCTCTACTGCCGGATCAAAGACGGCGCCTTCCGCGCTCGTTTCAAACACAACGCCTACCACTCCATCATGGACCACCTTCACGAAGAGGACGGCAAGGTCATCCTCTCCGTGACCGGCACCCAGATATGCCTCGCCGACCTCGATGAGTTGCGGGAGTGATCAATTCATCGTCGAAAAAATTTGCAGTCTTCTCACCACTCCCTAGTGTCTACCTTGTACCTGCCAACGCCGCAGTCCCCAGATTGGCGTTCGCAGCCCTCGTGCCAAGGATGGCCGAATCAGTTCCCGCAGTGACACGGAGTCGTCATGAATACCAACCAGTTTTCGTCCCAACAGTCCCCGGAAAAACGAAACGGAGCCGAGGGCACCAACCAGGTGCTGACTCTGCGCTCCGGAACGGGCGCCCCCATCTTCGAGCCCGGACCCCACACCCGGATTCGTCGCAATCCGGTCCGGGCCATCGCATCCCTTACGTGGGAGGGCGGACCTCGCGAAGTCTTCGGACAAATCCGAGACGTCAGCCTCACCGGTTGTTTGCTGCGCACGGAATCCACGATCCCCGTCGATTCCGATCTTGATATCACCATCACCCTCGTCGGCGCTCGCAGCGAGGCTGGTTTTGAAGTGCGCGCCACCGTTCGCCGTCAGACCACAATTGACGGACGCCGTGGATACGGCCTCGAATTCCTCTTTCCTTCGACCCGACACCGAAGGGCCGTGCAGGCCCTCTACTCCGAGACTGCCCGTTGACCCATGGAGATTCTGGTCGTCGTTGACGCCACGAATTCCCGCGCGCCCGACGGCCCGGCGACAGTAGTCGCCGGGCTGTCTCTTTTGGAGCGCTCCCTGCGGCTGGCCGAGATCTGCGGGGGCGACGAAATTCTCCTCTGCACTACCAATCCTTCCGCCCTTCCCCCCTGCGACATCGCTCACCGCAAAATCTCCGTCCAACCCATCTCTCCCGGCGATCCCCTCGACCCCAGGCTCCGACCCGATATCGTCCTCTTCCTCGATGCCGAAACGGTCTACGATCGTTCATATCTACAGCAGGTCGTGAAGTCCTTTACAGACACCGACCCGGGAGAGGCCGTCCGTACAGCCGATGCACTCCTGGCAATGAAGCGGCTCGCTCCCGACGAAAAACTTCAACCAACACCCGAAAAACTCCTAAAGCATCGCTATAACTTCCCCCCTCGACTATCAGGTGGTTGGACCGTGCCCGTCGACTCTCGCCGTGCCGCGCAGCGCGCGGAGCGACGCATCTGGAATAGCTGCCGAAAGCCCGAAGACGGAATCATCTCCAGACACCTCAACCGCCACTTCAGCCTCGCCATAAGTCGACGCCTGGCTCCCACGTCTCTACGACCCGATCACGTCACGGCCGTCACATTTTTTCTCGGCATCGCCGCCGCGCTGGCGGCGGCCATCGGCGGATACGCCGGATTTCTGGTCGCCGGCGTCCTCTATCAGTTAAATTCGATCATCGACGGAGTCGACGGAGAGCTGGCTCGCGCACGTTATGAGTTCAGCCTGCGTGGAGAGTGGCTGGATACGCTGAGCGACGATCTATCGGATCTATTGATCTACCTCGGCATCGGCATCGGTGCCTGGCGCACCGCCGTCGAATTTCCGGGCCCCTTCGAGCCCACCGCCTGGCTTGCGCTAGGGATCACCGCTGCCGTCGCCAAGCTCGCCACCATCGTTATCTATTACCGATGGCTCGCCAGGCGCGGCCGAGGCGATCTCCTCTCCTTTCAGTGGAGCTTCGAAAAAAATAGCGACGGCAATACCACAGATCGCATCCTTCGAAGCCTGCGCTATCTCTTTCGCAAGGACTTCGTCGTCTTCCTGGCCATGATCATGAGTTTTGGCGGCTATCTCCCTCATCTGCTGCTTCTGCTTGCTCCGGGCAATCTCGTCGTCGCCCTGAGTGTTCTGCTTCAACACCGCACGTTCAGCGAAGAATTTTGAACCCTCTTCGCATTCGGCGGGTGAAATTCCCTCGGCGGTGCGCTACGGTGGGTTGACCTCTCGGATTTTATCCCCGCTCACTCCAAGGACATCCAAATGTCGTATCCGAGGGTGCGCTGCACCCATCACCTGTCGCTTCTCGTCGCCGGCACCATTGCCGCCACAATTTTCGGACTCGGTTGTGGCTCCAGCGATGTGGACCCCTTCGAAAACCAGGACATCATCATCGACGATGTCGAGGGCTACGATGTCCCCGACGCAGGTGACGTGGATCCCTCCGATCCCGACACGGACATCCCCGACACGGACATCCCCGACACGGACATCCCCGATACGGACATCCCCGACGTCGATCCGCCTGATCCGGACGATATCGTAGAATGCGACAACCCCCTTCCCGAACCGCCGGCCGGTGAGCGCTGCGTGGTTCTTCCCGGAACCAACGATCACCTCGTTTTTCAGGGAACCCTTCTCGTCGGTGACGAGATCTACGAAGAGGGTACGCTCATCGTCGACGATCAGGCGCCGAACCGCCGTATTGAGTGCGCGGGCTGTGATTGCGCCGATGATCCCATCGTCGACGAAGCGACCATCGTCTCCTGCCCCGACACGGTCATCTCGCCGGGTCTCATCAACCCTCACGACCACCTGACCTTCGCCCAGGGCTGGCCCCAGCCTCACGGTGATGAACGCTACGACCACCGCCACGACTGGCGTACCGGAGCCCGCGGCCACTCCAGAATTAATGTATCTCCTTCCGGTGGCAGCAATAACGCCGTCAGCAGTTATGGCGAACTGCGCATGCTCTTCGGAGGCGCTACGAGCATCGCTGGCTCTACGGCCGCCGCCGACGCCAGCGGCCTTTTGCGAAACCTCGACCAGCTTGACGAAACAGAAGGACTCGAGACCATCGACGTGCGCTACAGCACCTTTCCCCTCGGTGACTCCGACGGAACCCTCCTCGCCGAGGGCTGCGCCTACGGAAATATCGACAGCGAATATGACGACGGCATCTACCTTCCCCACATCGCCGAGGGCATCGACGACGAGGCCAGAAACGAAATCCACTGCCTCGCCGGTGCCTCGGGACGAAATCTGATCCAAGACAACACCTCCATCATCCACGGCATCGCCGTCAACGCCCGCGACGTGGCCATGATCGCCGATCGCGGCGCGACGCTCGTCTGGTCACCGCGCACCAATATCGATCTCTACGGCAACACCGCACCGGTCCCTCTATATCACCGCTTCGGCGTCCCCATCGGCCTCGGCACCGATTGGTCCACCAGCGGTTCCATGAATATGCTCCGCGAGTTGGAGTGCGCCGACTATCTCAACCGCATGCACTTCAACAACACCTTTACGGACGCCGAATTGTGGAAGATGGCCACCTACTGGGCCGCCATCACCATGGGCGCCGACCATAAGCTGGGCCTTCTGTACCCGAACTACGTCGCCGACATCACGATCTTCGACGACAGGGGCCGAACTCCCTATCGGGCCATCATCGACGCCGACATCGACGAAATTGCCCTCGTCTTGCGTGGCGGAGAGCCCCTGTACGGTGACGCCCAACTCGTCGAGGACCTCGTCGGCGCCACGGACTCCGAACAATGCGAATTGGTCGACGTCTGCGATCGCGACCGCCGCGTTTGCGTGGAGCTCGATATCGGTGAGACCATCGCCGATCTGGAGGCGGCGATCCCCGAAGACTCCTACCCCCTCTTCTTCTGCGGTGATCCGGAAGACGAACCGACCTGTGTCCCATCGCGCCCCAGCGAATACGACGGCATCACCGGCTCCGACAGCTCCGGCGACGGCGTCCCGGACTCCGTCGACAACTGCCCCGACTACTTCAACCCCATCCGCCCCATGGACGGCGGGATTCAGTCCGATATCAACGGCAACGGCATCGGCGATGTCTGCGATCCCTGTCCGTTGAGCGAAGATCTGGACTGCACTCACATCGATCCCGGTGACTGGTCCGGGGACGGTGTGCCCAACGAAGAGGACAACTGCCCCTTTCACTACAACCCACTACAGGAAGACTCATCCGGCGACGGCGTCGGTGATGTATGTAGCCCCTGCCCGGACCGGGAGATCACGCCCGGTCGACCCTGCCCCTACGATATCTACGAGATCAAAAACGGTGATGTCGACGAAGGCACAGCCCTGGAGCTTCGCGACGTCCTGGTGACGGCCGTCAATGTCGGCGAGGGGCTCTTCGTTCAGGTCCATCCCGAAGAAGAGGGCTTTCAGGGCGTCGATCGCAGCGGCCTCTACGTCTATCTGCGTCACGACCTCGAGGATGAGGAATTCCCTCAGCCGGGCGACCGGATCAGTATCGTCGGCTCCGTCAGCGTCTTCTTCAGCCAGACCCAACTCGCAGACGTGTCGACCGTCGAAATTCTGTCCTCGGGCCACGAACTCCCGGAGCCGGAGCTCGTCACCCCTGAAGAGGTGGAAAACGGTGGCTCTCGCCAGTGGGATCTTGAAGGAGTCCTCGTCGAAGTCCAGGACCTGACCGTCACCGACGACGACCCCGGCCCGGGAGCCGGTCAGCAGGAATCTCCCGACGAATTCGTCGTCAACGACTCTCTCTACGTCAATAACTTCTTCTACACCATCGATCCCAAACCCCAGGTAGGCGACACCTTTGAATCCATCACCGGTGTATTGCGCTGGGCCAATAGCAGAAGCCGCCTCGAGCCTCGTGGAGAGGACGATATCGTCGACGGGCCCCCACAATTGGATCGCTTCGATCCCGACGTCGTCTACGCCGAGGTCTCGGCCTCCCCTATTCCCATGCTCAACCTCTACCTCGATCGACCCGCTGAGGAGCTCATCGACATTAGCCTCAACTCCAGCGACTCCGATATCGTCTTCGTCGAGGATGAAGTCTCCTTCCAGCCCGGCCAGGAGTCGATCTCGGTGGAGATTCAAGCCCTCCAGGCACAACAGACGCCGGTGATCATCGAGGCCTTCGATGGCGAGGTCACCGTCAGCGCCACCGTCTACACCTACGATGACGAAATGGAGCGCTATCTGGAGAGCTTCGGAGCGCAGAAGAGCGGATTTCTCAGCGATGAAACTCTCATCTTCACCGCCGAACTCAATGTCCCCGCCCCCAGCGGCGGAGACACCCTGGATTTGGAATTCTTTCCCAGCTTTGATGCTGGCCTCCCCGGCGAAATTACCTTTGCCCCCGGAGATAAGGTCGCCGAAGTCAGCGTCGAACTCTCCGATGACCTCGTCGGCCGCCACGTGGCAGCAGCCACTCACGAAAATAACGCCGAGTTCTTCGGCTTCGAGATCTTCCTGGCCTCCGAGATCTTTTTGGAGACCTTTTCCAACTTCTCCACCAGTGGCACCGCCTACCACGATGGATCCTTTACGGGCGATCTGGGCTTTGACTGGCATTATACCAACGCTCGCCAAGCTACGGGCACTTCCTCCCCGACCCCCATCGACGACAACTCCATGACCTTCCAGACCGATGAGGGCTCGGTGCGCGCAGAGAATATCCCCGGCGACATCTCCACATTCGCCGTGGATATGAAGAAGGCCTTTACCGGTGCCGGCGACCGCCAACTGGCCCTTCTCATCAACGATGAAGAAGTGGCCACCTCCATCGTCTTCGATGAGGACGACGTAGTCCACGAATTCCGCGTCGACGACATCGGTGTCACCGGCGGCTTCGACCTCGAAGTCAGCTCCATTGGCGGTCGACAGATCACCATCGACAATCTGCGCTGGTCCGACGGCCCCACCCTCGAGGCCGCTCCAGAAGAGGTTGATTTTGCCCCCATCCTCCTCGACAGCTTCGCCCCCGACTTTGCCTTCCTGGAAGTCTCCGACTCCCCTGAAGACGTCCTGACTCTTCACTCCCTGAAGCCCGCCTTGGAAGAGACCACCGTCTCGCTGAGCTATGGCGACAGCGCCATTGTCGGCCCCGATGAGGTCACCTTCCAGCCCGGTGAATTCTTCGTCACCATTGCGCTGCAGGCCGACGAAGGCCGCCCGGAACCGGTGGAGATCGAGGCATCCTTCGATGGCCAGACCGTGACCGCCGAAGTCCATCCCTTCGATGAGACGACGCCGCGGACCATCACCGCTCTCGAAGCCTGTCCTTCGGCCCTCGTTGATCATCCTGTGGAGTTTCTGGTCGAGATCGACATTCCCGCCGGAGAAGACGGCTTCGCCATCGACGTCGAGGTCGATCCCGACAGCGCCGTCACCTCATCTCCTTCGGAGGTCATCCTCGATGAAGGCCAATTCTTTACCACCTTCTCTCTGACCTTCGTCGAGGAGCATTCCTCCGTGGACGTCACGTTGACCACCAACGACGACGAGGAAACCCTCAACGTGGCAACCTTCGACGCAACACCTCCGCTGGTAGAGGATTTCTCACAACTGCAACCCGACCCGGACTTCGGAGATGGCAATTTCACTGGAAATTATGGACTCCTCTGGTCCTACTTCGGTGCACGAGGCACGGAGTCTCAGGCCATCGACGGCATTTCACTTCTCTTCGACGCCGACGGGACGCGCTCTTTGGAGGTGACCAATCCTCCCGGTGGGCTCTCCTCCTTCGAAGTCGAGGCTCGACTCACCGACGATGCCGACGAAGACGGCCAGCTCGAGCTCTTCATCGATTCTCAGAGCCTGGCAACTTCCGAAGTCCTGGAGGTCCCCTCCAACGGCGACCCTCAGACTCTGACTTTCGTCGTCGACGATATCGATGGACAGTGTGTGCAGGCCCTCGAACTTCGATCCATTGGTGATGGCGAGGTCGTCATCGACAACCTCACACTGTCACCGTATACGCTGTGAAGCTCGAACTCCCTGGGCGCTGTGCCTCTAATATATCTGCCGGTTGCATCCACGGCGCGTTAGCGGTAAAGAGTCGCCGCGGCGTATATTTCGGGACGACTTGACTGATGGATGATATGGCATTGGTCCCCGGCGACTGGCGCCGCCAATTTATTGTATGGATGTGATGAGCCCGGTCTCTTTATCCGAGACCGGGCTTGGTATTTTAAAGACATTCGATTTTCCTTAGCCCGCGGCCAGCCCCGCCGCATTTCAGGCTACTAGCCCGAATCGTACCACCGCCCCCCACGCATGATTCTGCGAATATCGCGAGTTTTGTGTACTTGAAGCACTCCGGCACTACCTGATAGAAGTATAGGGTAGAAACCGGGCCCTCCTATTTCGACACGAGATTCATCACCGACCGGCACACGCCTTCGTGAGCCCGTGATTCTACAAACTCCTGCTCCTCAGTCGTGACCACCCGAGGATCTCGCGAGTCATTGATGAGCCACCGCCGCAAAACGAATCCTTCCGATTCGGCGGGGACGGAATCCAAGCTACAACAGGATCGAGATCGCGACTATGGCGCCCGAGCTACAGGGCGGCTATCTGCACTCAACATCGATCATACCCAGGCGCAACACACCCTGGAAGACCATCGAAAGAAGAGTCGATGGATTGTCGGTGGCTACCTCCTCGCCTCGGTACTCTGGATCCTCTTTACCGATACGGCGGTGGAACTGCTCATCGACGCTCCCGAACTTCGTGCGCAAGCTCAGACCATAAAGGGGATCGCCTTCATCACCCTTTCGTCGGGATTTATCTTCTTTCTGATCACTCGACACTTCAGCCGCATCCGGCGAGTGGAGAAGCAACTTCGCCAACGCGACACTTTCGTCGGTCGCATCATCGACACCATGGCCAACGGAGTCGCGCTTATCGACCTCGATGGCACGGTGGTCGACGTCAACCCCGCATTGGCGGATATGTTTGGTGCCAACCGGGACTCCCTCATCGGTCAATCTCTCGACTCTGCCCGCATCTCAACAACCGAACCGGACTCCACCGCTGACGATATTCTGGACAGGGCCCGCACAGAAGGACAATGGTCCGGGGAATTGAGCTGCCGACACTCCGATGGTCATCACGTACCTGTCCACTTGACCCTCGCCCCATTATCCGACGAACAGGGTGAACTGACCGGATTTGTCGGTGATTACCTCGACCTTCGAGCCCTGAAGAACGCCCGCGCCCAGCTCGACGGGCTGGGAGAAGTCATCGAGCAACTCGCCACTGAGACCGATGTTGAGGTCGTCGGTAAAAAGGCGGTGACAGCGGCTGTCCAGTTAACCGGCAGCGACCTGGGCGGTGTCGTCCTCACGGAACCGGATCACGGGCAATTTTTCCACCGTTGGAGGTGTGGCTTCGGCGATGCCCTGCCGGAACAGGCCCACAAAGAGCCGATTGAAGACCACAAATTGGCCGATCGAATCGTCGAGGTTCCCCGGCCGCAGGTATTCGAGGAGTTCGATTCCTCCGCCCATGGGCTTTCGTCCTACCACCGTGGCGGTGCCCGAACCCTGGCCGCCGTTCCTCTCACCATTCGAGGCATTACCCGCGGCGCCCTCGTCGTGGCCACCACCGAATCCCGCTCGGCCTATAACAATCAGCAAATTCAGCTCCTGGAGGCCATCTCCCGCCAGATCGGCGTCGCCATCCATCGCCATGAACTTCTGCAGGAGGCCCGCCGCTCGGAGACTCGATTTCGAAATGTGGTCAATGCCGTTCCCGATATTCTCTACAAGGCTTCGTTGCCCGAATTCGAAACCCAGTTTATCAGTCCCTCCGTGGAGCAGATCCTGGGCGCTCCAATCCATGACTTTCTGGCCAACCCCCGTCTGTGGCGAGACCTGATCCACGACGAAGATCGCCAACGAGTCACGAACTCCATTAAGACCGTGATAGCCGACCCCGGTAAACACCGCTATAGCGTGCAATATCGAAGCTGGAACAGCGATCGCACCCGCATTATCTGGTGCGAGGACCGAGGCCGTATCGAGCGAGACGACCAGGGTCGCCCCGTGGCAATTATCGGATCCGTCAGCGACGTCACGTCGCGCAAGAAGGCTGAAGATCGCCTCGCATTCTTGGCCTTCCACGACCGATTGACGGCACTTCCCAATCGCCTCGGCCTTCTTGAGGAGCTCGATGAGCGCGTCCACTGCCACTCCGCAGCCACGGGCATCCTCTTATATTGCGATCTCGATGGCTTCCACCTCATCAATGATATCTACGGTCACGATTGCGGCAACAACCTCCTCGTAGAAGCGGCCCGGCGTCTCGAAGACACCCTTCCCGACAATACTACGGTCAGTCGTATCGGTGCCGATGAATTCGTGGCCTTCATCCCCGTTGACGAAGGAGATCGGTCCACTTCCGACCCCCACGAGCGCAAGGCCTCTACCTCCTTTTTGGAGGCCATGGCCCGTGGACACTGTGAACAGGTCATGGCCGCCTTCAAGCGTCCCTTCTCCATTCGAAACCAGGACTCCTATGTGAGCACCACCATCGGGATCGGACTTCTCACTCCCGATCTCGACGACAGCCGTACCCTGCTGAAAAACGCGCACCGTGCCCTGGCCCACGCCAAGAGCAAGGGCCCCGCCAATTTCGCCTTCTATGCCGGCGAGCTCGCCCTTCGCCAACAGCGCCGCCTTTCCCTTCAATCTCGTCTTCACCGAGCGATTGAGCAACAGCAATTTACCCTTCATTATCAACCCCTCATCGACCTGAACACCGGGGCCATTATCGGCGCTGAGGCCCTCCTTCGCTGGACCACCGAGGACGGCGAACGCATCTCTCCCGGCGAATTCATTCCCGTCGCCGAGGATTCCGGCCTTATCATCCCCCTTGGCGACTGGGTCTTGCACAGGGCCTGTCGTGACCTGCGCTCCTGGCGCGACGACGGTCTCGACCTACGCGTGTCCCTGAACCTCTCTCCCCATCAATTTTTTCATCTCGACATCGTTGACCGGGTTGAATCCGCAGTTCGCGACGCAGGATTGTCTCCGGAATATGTGGAGTTGGAATTGACCGAAACTGCTATGCTCGTCGACCCCGACGAAACCGCCCAGACGCTGGGCCGGCTACGAGCCGTCGGATTCTCCGTGGCCATCGACGACTTCGGCACCGGCTATTCTTCACTGGATCGCCTCAAACAGCTCCCCGTGGAAACTCTCAAGATCGATCGTTCCTTCGTCAGTGATCTGCCCGGCACCTCCCGCGACGCCAGCATTGTCCTCTCCGTGGTCACTCTCTCCAAGAACTTCTCCATGGACGCCCTGGCCGAAGGGATCGAAACTCGCGAACAATGGCAGTGGTTACGCAGCAAGGACTGCCCCTACGGCCAGGGATATTACTTCAGCCGTCCCCTGCCCGAGCCGGAATTTCGTTCCCTTTGCAACGCTCCCCCTCCCTGGCTCGACTCCGACGACACACTGCATTAGACCGAAAGCCCGCTATTCCCTGACACCACTTTTTATCGACACCCCGATTTTCCGGCACGGTAACTACAACTCCGAGCGGGCTTGATCGTTGTACCCCAGCCGGTATACTTCCACTCAATGCACTCTGGGCGCTTCGTATATATTTGTACGACCACGCGACCCATGTCGCCCGATGCCTTCCACATGGACACGTCACGGCAGCCATCATCGATTAGTGCTTGTCGGCTCGCCATAACTCGAATGGATCTGCGGGCTCACCCGCCGATGCGGAGGAACGAATGATACCGAGAATCACCACCAAATTTCTGGCGCTCATCGCCGCTGCTTCCATCGCCATGGCGATGGGATGTACCGATGACCCCGGCTCCTCGTCGGGTGAACGGCCCAATGAAGAAACGAACCAAACCCCGTCGGAGCCCATCGACGAAAATAGCTACCTGCTCTTTCACGGCGACCTCTGCAATCCCGCTGAGACCACCTGCGGGTTGTCTCCCTCCGTTGGGGAATCGCTTCGGTTGGAGGTCCAACTGCTGACCGGTGACGACGTCCCGATTCAGAACGCCCTCATCGATTTCCAGAAGGAGTCCATCCAGGACGCCAGCGAAGCCTCATTGAGCGCCAGCGCCGCCTACACCAACTCCAACGGCGTCGCCGACGTCGACCTCTATATGGGGGATAATCCCCAGGACGCCATCGGACAGCTCCATGTCACCGCCAGTGTCGCTGACGATGATGACGTCAATGAATTGGTCTTCAACGTCGGCATCACCCCCAAGGACGGTGCTTCCTACGTCATCCAATACACCCACCAGGGACAAGCTACCCCAGACGAGGTACGCACCCGACTCTACGACCCGTCCCAGAGCTGCGAAGATGCCATCGATGACTTCTTCAACGGTGGCAACTGGCCCAGCGCCCAGATGATGCTTCCTCCCATCCAGGTCGCGCCTGACGGATCCATCCCCGACTCTCGGCCCCCCGTTCAGAACAACGAAGCCTATACCGTACTTGCCATCGCCGAGCAGCATATCGGCAACGAGCGCGTCGAAGTCGCCTATGGCTGTAACGACGACGGTCAGCCCGTCGAACTCGGCGTCAACGTCTACGTCGACGTTCAGCTCACCGACCACGTGCCTCACTTCGAAGAGCGCTATGAGATGACCCACCACTTCGACCTGTCGGCCGCCATGCCCGAGTCTGTGCAAACGGTCATCAATATCGTGTCCACCCTGGCCGACAGCCCCGCACAATTCGTCCTGGGCTGTCCCCGCGACAGCAATGGAGACATCCAGGACCCCGAAAATTGTAATACCGAGACCGGGCTCTTGGACCTTCTCTTCGAGTTGGACTTCCTCGACGGTGCCGACTGGCTCGATATGGTCGAAAACCTTCGCGACGGGCCTCTCTACTCTGCTGCCGAGCAATACCTCAACGATGCCATCGAAGAATATGTCCTGGGCAATATCCCCTCCTGGGCTGCCGACAGCATTCACATCGCAGGTGATGTTGCCGACATGCTCCAGTCCTTTACTGTACGAGGGCCCATATTCTTTGATGAGCAGCCCACCCCCGTCGTCATCGACGGCGTCACCATTGGCGAGTTCAACGGCGTCGCCCATCAGCGATGGGACGAAATCGTCTTCCAATTCAGCCTCGGCTGTGAGGACTCCTCCGATCCGGAGGCCTGCGCCGAGACCGTCGTCAGCGCTGGCGACCTGGGAACCAGCAATATCATCGTCGGTGAATTTGACGCCGTCGTTCACGGCACACAATATATCGAGATCGATCGCCACCACCTCACTCTTCACTACGGCGCGCTCATCATCGGTGCCATCGAACAGGTGGTCCTGCCCCGGCTCTTCGACGACCCCACCGTCAACTCCCTGGAGGCCATGATCGGACAGCTCATCAATTGTGAGAATCTGGCCGAAACCGTTGAAAATTGGAGCTCCCTTGGTGAGACCCTCGCCCCGACCGTCGAGGACGTATGCAACGACATGATTGAGAACGCCGCCGATGCCGTCTACGACTACGTCACGGACGCTCTCGTCGTAGGCGACTCCGATCAATTCGTCCTCAGCACCCCTCTCGACGAGCCCTGCAATATTCAGCAGCCCGCCACCTACTCCTCGAGCGGATGGCCCGGACAGCCCCTTCCCTACATCGAGTCCATCGGACACGATGACGATGAGGGTAGCTGCACCTGGCATACCGAGATCGACTACAACGGAGACGGGACCGTCAACTTCGAAATCCCCGGCCAATTCTACGGCAATCTTCACTGATCGCTGCTAGAAATCGAAAGCCCCGGACGACTGAGTGCGTCCGGGGCTTTTTGCCTTCTTGCCGCTTCTTCGATCCCCCTGCTACTGGGGTTGGCCTTTCACCTCGATCCCCATATTCTTGCAGGTAAATAGAAAGACCTCCATCTCCACATCCGTGAAGTACTCATTGGGCAGCGCCTCGTTGATCTCCTCCCAGCTCAACTCTCCCTTTTCTCGGCCACGCTTCAACAACTCCCTCTTATTTGCGTGATAAGCCGTCTTCTCTGGCTTCGGTTCAAACTCCGGTCTCTCTTCCATCGACTCCTCCTGAACACCGATCGAGTGCCATCTCTCGCCTGCTTTCGGCAAATATAATCACCGTCATCCAGGCCTCAATCCGCATCATAGGTTCGAAGTTCCCAAGCCCTCATCCCGCACGCCTCCAACACCTCGCCAAGGAGAAAAATCGAACCGAACGCCAGAATCGTTCCCTTCGAACTGCTCATTGCCTCCTCGAAGGCTTCTGCGGTGGGCCTGGCCCCCTGCCACAACGCAGGCGGTACGTGGTTTCGTAACTCCACTTCGCTGCGTACCCGTTCGTTCTCCACCATCGCTCCCCACACGGGCGCACCCACTTCGCTGAGAAAATCCTTCGTTTGCCCCGGGTCTTTGTCTTTCATCGCGGTCCACAACACAGCCGAGACTTCGTCTGCCCGATGGGACCAGGCTTTTCTCAAGGCCGCGACGCCTGCCGGGTTGTGAGCCGCGTCGAGCAACAAACGTCGAGCCCCGTCATCCAATGACACCTGATCGAAACGCCCGGGCCAACGCCAGCACGCAAGACCGGTGTCCACCGCGTCACGTCGCCATCGATCCCCGAGATACCTTCGAGCCACGCCCATCGCTGTGCGACGGTGGCGCGTCTGGATCTTCCCCGACTCGTCGCTCACATTCTCCCCGCCATCGCTCACCTCATCGACGGGTGTCCCCACCGCCTTCGCCGCTTCCACCAGGGCATCACGGGCACCCACCACTTCCTGTGCGCCGATGACGGCGGGAATGTCCTCGCGAAAGATCCCCGCCTTCTCCCTGGCTATATCACCGATCTCAGTACCCAGATGCTGGGTATGATCGAACCCGATTGTCGTCACCGCTGTGACCACCGGATCGAGAGCGTTTACCGCGTCCAACCTTCCCCCAAGCCCCACTTCGAAGACGGCGACGTCCACCCTTTTTTGGTTGAAGAGCACTGCTGCCGCAAGCGTCGTGAGTTCGAAGAAGGTCAGCCCCGTTACAGCACCACTTTCATCCTCGCTGCGTCCGTGTTGCTCGAGCAGTCGCTCCAGCACCGGCCCCACTTCTCTTCGCGACAGCGGAACCCCGTCGACCCGAAGCCGCTCCGTCACGTCGATGAGATGAGGGCTGGTATACAACCCCACCCGCAACCCGTGCGCCTGCAGTATCGCCGCCACCATCGACGCAACCGTTCCCTTTCCATTGGTACCGGCGACCGTGATAACACCGTAGCACCGATCTGGATGACCCTCCGCCTTCAACGCCACCTGCATTGGCCCCAATCCCGGATCGATCCCGAAGCGGCGCAATCCGTACAACTTCGCCACCAACGCGTCCCACTTCATTTGACTACATTACCTTCGCTGAAATTTTCGGCCCCTGCGAGCTTACCTGCCTCGACTCCTCTCCCAGGCCCCTGCGGCCTTGGCCACTCGATCCGGGTAGCGACGCCAGTCTTATGGCATAGCCCATAACGCCTGATCCCAATGCGGTGATAATTAGGGGTGACCGCGAGAAACGAGCCGTCGACCGTCCGCGATGGCAGCGCCACAATCTCGCTACCGCTCGTCGTGGCGCCGAGGGATGCCATCGGCTCCAAGAGTCCGTTGTTTCTCCTCGGTTTTCGTCTCTCACCTCGCGAATCCGAGTCTTGATCCGGGTAGAGTGGGCTTGGCCGCGGGTGAATCAGACTGGACAGCTAGAAGGAAAACCGGTCCTGCAATTCCAGATAGCGCAGATACCGATCGTAGGCGTCGGGATCGACGATCTCGAAATAGCCCCGGCGATCGATGTGGATCAACTCCCCTTTGACCAATTCACCCAACACCTTCTTGACCTCACCGACCTCCATGGCCAGTGCGTCGGCCAGATTATCCGGAATCGGTGTCGCCGTGTTGACGTCGCCGCCATTGCGCTGCTCCGCTTCCGCCTTCAATTGATGCAACAGGCGGGCTGTATTGGAGCGCAAGATCAGATTGCTGACTCGATATTGAGCCTGCGTCAAGCGCTGGGTCAGCTTCTTGAGCATTCGCAGCGCAATATCGCTATTGCCCCGGATCATATCCTCGAATTGATCGGTCTGAACCTGGATGACGTTTGCATCCTCGATCACCACTGCCGTCACGGGACGTTTCGACGATCCCAGCATCGCCAATTCGCCGCAGAATTCGCCCGCGCCCAGATCTTCGACCTCCATCTCGGAATCGTGAATCCTCTTCGACAGCCGAACACGACCGGACTTGATGACGTACATCCGATCGCCCTCTTCGCCTTCACGAAACAATACCGTCCCTGCGGAACACTCTTGTACGCCTTTGTCAGCCACGTGTCTTTCCAGATGTTTGTGTAAAGGTGACGAACTCCCGGGAGATCACCGAATGCCCTACTCCTCATCGCCGAGCCCCGTAAGGGACTGCGACCTCAGTATCGACCGGGTGTGTTGACCGACCAGCGGCTCTCGGCTGGCCAGATATTCAAATAGGTGAAATCGAGCTCTCTTCAGATCCTCGAAGGTATCGATATCATACCAATAGCCAAGCAATTCACACAAGAGCCCCTGTCGCCGCGCTATCCGCCAACTCTGCTCCATGACCTCACGGGTACTCCACTCGATCCCGTCGAAGACCACCTCCTCCGGCAGGGGAAGTTCGGCCCGGCTTTCCCCGAGACCAATGAGGTAATATCCCCCGTCGAAGGCCGGCCCAAAGACGACGTCACAGCGCTCCAACCACAATCGGGCCGTCTGTAGATGCTCCATCGACAATGTTGGCGAGTCCGTGCCGAGGATCATCATCGACTCCGCCCCTTTCTGCCGGCACCAGTTGGCAATCCGCCGCAGCCTCGCCCCTAGATCGCCGCCGTCCTGGCCTACGAATTCAAACCCCAGCTCCCTCGTGGCGAACACCGCCAGTCGATCCGACTCCTCACCGTCCCAGGCGAGCACCACCTTGACGCGCCGGTTCCCCGACGCCTCCTCTTCGTCTCGATATCTGGCCACCAATTCGAAGACATCACGAGCAAAAGCATCGTATAAAAGGGCGGCCTCCTCAGCCTGCAGCGGTGGGCAAAGCCGGGTCTTTACCTCGCCAGGGCGCGCCGTCTTGCCGAATATGACCACCGCCTCTTTCATCCTCAGCTCTCTCCGATGCCTTCTGTAGATCGATCTTGCACATATTGTGCAGCCAGGGTGTACAGGATCTTATATCCCGCCAACACCGTGCCGCGCAGGGTGCCCGTAATCTTTGATACACCCACGCGACGCCGGTAACTCACGGGCACCTCCACGGCAGAAAGCCCCCGGCGCGCCGCTTTGATCTGCATTTCCACGGTCCAACCAAAATCACGATCCTCCATCTGCAGTCGCTTCAAAGCTGACCAATCTATGGCCCGAAAAGGCCCCAGATCGCTGAATCGATAGCCGTACATCCATCTCATCAGCGCGCAGGCCAGCCGATTGCCAAATAACGCCTGTGGCAAGAGCGCTCCCGGCTCGCTCTCGCCGAGAATTCTGCTTCCGATCACCAACTCCACCCCGTCGTTCACAATCGGAGCCACTACTCGCGGCAATTCCTCCGGAAAATCGCTAAAATCGGCGTCCACGAATACAACGATCGAAGGTGGGTCGGTGCTCAACTCCTCCAACCCACGAAGGCAGGCCGATCCGTAACCCCGCCGTTCCTCGCGCACCACCGTCGCTCCCCCGGCCCTCGCCACGTCCGCCGTAGCATCCTCGCTGCCGTTGTCCACGACCACCACGCGCCGCACCCACTCCCGCGGCAATGCCTCCAACACAAGCGCTATGCTCTCTTCTTCGTTGAGCGCCGGAATCACCACGTCGATCGGTGGAAGATCCTCTGGTGGTCCCCCCCCCTGGTCTGGCCACCAGACCCCTCCCCTCCTCACCTCGCGCTCTCCCCGGGTCTTTTCACTCCATACTGCCACAGACTCCATCCTTGCTACGACGTCCCGTCCAGCAGCGCTCGACGGAGGTTCCGGTTCGGACCACTAAAGCAGATTTGCCTCCAAAACCGGAGCCCTTTTGAGAAATGACCCCGACCAACCTGGTTACCCATATTTCGTTCGCCGAAAAAGCATTTATCCCCTCCATCCCCATATCTCTTCTTTACTTATACGCCACGGTGGAATTGCCCCCAACACCGGCGGAAGAAGAACTCCGGTTTTCCACGTACCAGTGGGTTAGGTCCTCGAGCAGAGTCGAGAGGTCAACGCCACCAGCGTCAATGCGTCGATCTCTGAGCGACGAAGTCGCGCCATTCTCCCCTCTCCCATACACTCCCACTCACGCACGACACCCAACTCCACTTCTTCCAGCAGATGCAGTCGCTGCCGATCGAGCATCATGCTCACCGAAGAACTTCCGAGTGACCTCCCGGGCCCTTTCGACTGCAGGCTCACGACTCGATCCCGCCCTTCACAGCGAGCGTCCCACCAGGACTTCCATGCCTCGTCACTCTGTTCGTCCCACTGCTCCACCACCATGAAGTAGTCATCGAAATAAGCGACGGTCACCACCTCACCGTCATCCACCACAAAGATCGCCCGCTCCGCCCACCCCTTCCCCAGCACCTCGTAGACGCTCCCCAGGACGACTTCGCCATGGGCAAAATCCGGCGGAAACACCTGCCGACGACGACGCTGTCGCCTTCTCTGCCGTGCCAATATCTGCGACACCGACCGAAGTCGCTTTCCACCCCGTACTGAGACATATTCTTGCTCTTGCATATCGATCTCCATCCGTGGAATCCGAATTGGCGGCTCCGTGCCGACCACTGAACAAGTTTATACTGAACACAAAAACAGAGATCAAGAAAAAACCAAAACTTTGTTCAGTACCCAACTCCGCTCAACGATGTCCCCGAGAAACTTCCGGTAGTTCGACGAGACCTGCGCACTGCGCAGGCTAATCACCGCCCAGGTGGACATCATCGACGTCTCTCATTCCGGTATCTGCGACATTCATGGATTTTCCGGACGGGAACGAGCTAATCGTACTACGGCCGTTGCGATTATCTCCTACGTTACAAGACTATGTACGAAGGTAGTTGCCCGGGCCGATAGTTCATCGCTACCATAAGTTGTCCGAAATAATTTGTTTTCGAGTAACGAGGTCAGGCGTAATCTGTCTTGCGACTCGATCCTTCTAGTGAGGTACTTGATGAAGAATTCAAAGCTCGCATTTTTGCTCTGTCTTGCCACGCTCTTTCTTTTCGCTTTCCCGGCGATGGCCGAAGATGGCGATGACGAAGCGTCTGACACACAGGAAGCTCCGGCCGAGGCACCTGCCACGACATCTGCTTCCGCATCGGGAGACCTCGCCGTAGTCGATGCCAAAGCCGCAAAAGGGGTCGAAGACCGCGAAGCCGTCGATGCAACGGACAGCTTTTCCACCGGTGATACGGTCACCATCTGGATGGCCTTTCGAAACCCTTCCGCTGAATCGGCCGCCGAAGTCGTCTGGCGCGCAGGCGATGCCGAGGTCCACACCTTTTCAATGGATATCGGCAAGAGCTACCGCTGGCGAACCTGGGCCCAATTGAAGGTCTCCCGCACGGGAGACTGGAACGTGGAGATCCGCGACAGCAGTGGAAATACACTGGAGACGGTCTCCTTTACGGTCAGCGATTCCTGATCGAATCTATTCGACCTTCGTGTTACCGCCCGCACTACCTGATGGTCTGAAGCGAGATTTCAGGCACATTATTTGAGGGGGAAGACTCGTTGCTCATGATTGATCACATTTCCACACCGAGTACATCCAGAGCGACGCGAAATCCTTACTCAAGCTGACGGAGACGTTCCCATCCGTGCCCCAGAACGAGCCATCCCGGAGGATCATGAGGGCCGATGCCCCTCTTTCGCTGTGGCACGGCGACGTCTGTTATGGCCCTCCCATCATCGTCGCTGGCGAGGAGAGGCTGTGGGCCTTCGTAGACGACCAATGCCCCCCTCCATCGAAGAATATTTCGGCTTTGATACTCTCCCCTTTCACAAGGCCATCGACGACGACGAATTGTGGCTTCCGGAATCGAAGCGACAGATCGTCGACGCCATCTGTCGCGTCGTCGAACGTCGCCAGAACCTGGTGTTGACCGGCGAGCCCGGCGCCGGAATGACCTGCGTACTTCGCGCCGTGCGCCATCACCAAACCGCCGTCATCCCCTGCCGCGTTTCAGCCTTCCTTCCGAGCTAGCCGCATCGCAATCACCGCAAACCGCCGTCATCCCCTGCCGCGTTTCAGCCTCCCTTCCGAGCTAGACGCATCGCAATCACCGAAAGCCGCCGTCATCCCCTGCCGCGTTTCAGCGTCCCTTCCGCAGCACTCTTCAGAGTCCAGCGTCCAGCGTGCAGCGTCCAGCCCTCCGCGAATCCTGGTCCCGCGCTCCGCGTCCAGCGTGCAGCGTGCAGCCCTCCGCGAATCCTGGTCCCGCGCTCCGCGTCCAGCGTCCAGCGCTCCGCGTCCAGCGTCGAGCTCAATAACTCGACAGATCGAAGACATGGGTTGTACGCTGTCGCGTAGACACGGGCTCACAATTGCGCGTCGCCGGCTCGAAGCGCCATCGCCAAAAGACAGCCTCTGCTGCCTCGTTGAGCCCGTCCCCGGGTCCGTCGACGATTCGCACGTCCGTCACATTGCCCTCCTCGTCGATCTGCAGCAGTCCCACTACGGCACCTTCCGTACCTCTTCGGCGGGCTTGAACGGGATATTCCGCGTTGGGAGAGTGGATGACCTTGGCCTCCGTTGGCGGACAGTCTCGGCCTTCCCCGGAATCGATCTCTCGAGGGGGTTCACGGTCCTCGCGAGTGACGATGCCATCGCCATCTCCCTCTCTATCCGACTGTGCTGCGCGGGATCTGGACTCCTCCTCCGGGGAGGCTCGATCGACCTCGGAAACTCTCAACACCTCCGGCTCTGATTCTGGCTCGGGATCAGGATCGGGCTCCGGTTCGGGCTCCGGTTCGGGCTCCGGCTCCGGCTCCGGCTCCGGTTCGGGCTCTGGCTCCGGTTCGGGTTCGGGCTCTGGTTCGGGCTCTGGTTCGGGCTC
>SLPW01000122.1 GCA_007131755.1 Myxococcales bacterium
CTGCGTCGACGGCCAATGCGTCGATATAAGCAGTGACGAGTGTTACTCCGATGACCACTGCGGGGAGGGCGAAATTTGCTCTTTCGGTCAGTGTACAGATGCACCGGACGACGAGTGTGAATCCCACGACGATTGTGGTGCCGACGAGGAATGCGTCGAGGGTCAATGCGTGGATATAAGCAGCGATGAGTGTCTTAGCGACGATGACTGTGGGGAGGACGAAATATGCTCTTTCGGCCAATGTGTCGACGGCTCCACAGACGAATGTGAGTCCAACGACGATTGCGCACAGGGTGAGCAATGTGTCGACGGCGAATGTGAATCACTCGTTCCGCCAACGGCGGGCTCCACGTTGTGCGGCGCCGGCGGTGTCTCCCAGGGCGGTGGCATCCAGCTCGTCCACTGCCTCGCCCCCTATGATCAGGGCTCCGTGGTGCTGCAGGGCGATACGATGCACCTGCAATCGGGCGGGTTTCAGGTGATCAGCGACTAAGGGCGGGACTGCCGGTGACGGGGACGCCATCGTCACCGAGAGCCTATTGACGCACTTCGAGCACTCGCCGTTGGGCGTTTCCGTGGGAGTCGGTGACGACGAATTCCCACCGGCCAGGCTCGGGCTCCCACCACAGGCGTTCGCCGCTTCGCACACTGCCGATGTGGCGGCCGTCGACGAACCAGTTGAGCCTTCCCGAATGGGCGCCCGAGGCGTCGAGGGGGATCATCTGGTCCGACGTCGGTAGGCCTCGCATCAGCGTCACCACCGTATCGTGGGGAGGAGAGGTGACGTCGATGGTGGCCCGCCGGTCGCGCATATTGCACTCCCGTGCATAGTCCGGGAGCGTCTCGACGGTGGAGCCGCTGACGTCGAAGAAGCGCTGCACCGCCACGGGGAGGTCGACGAAGGTGCGGGCCTCCACCTGACGGTCGCCGCGACAGGCCGGCGTGACGGCCTCCCCGGTTTCGATATCCACGTCGACGTGGACGTGATAGGGGCAGGGCTCGACGGCGACGCTTTTGCGACGCATCTTCACCTCTTCCGTATGCTCACAGGCCGGCGTGGGTAAGTGGCCCGAAAAAGAGCATACCTCCAGGGAGGTCACTCCCTTCGGCGGGGGTTCGTATTCGCGCCCCTGCGCCGGATCGATGGCCTCCAAAATATCGAAGAATAGCGGCGCAGCGGCCTTCTCGCCAACCAGTTGGCGTCCGGGGCTCCAGTCCAGATTGCCCGCCCAGGCCACCACCACGTAGCGGGGTCCGTAGCCCACCGTCCAGGCGTCGCGAAAGCCCATGGAGGTTCCCGTCTTCCAGCCATAGGGAGAGAGGCCGCCGCGCAGCAGAGTGCGGTGGCGAAATTCGGGCCGGTCCGTCTTCTGCATCACCTGGCGAACGAGCCACACCGACTCCGGCGATAGTTGTGCCGAAAGGGTGGTGGGAAATACGCGTACTCCTTCGCCGGATTCGAGCCTGCGAATGGGCACGGACTGTCCCCTGCGGGTGAAGGCGGAGAAGAGGGTGGCCACCTCCATCGGTGAGGCGGCGATGCCGCCCACGGCATAGGACAGCCCGTGGGCTTCGGGAGGGCCCTCGGGATAGGGCGCCCCCAGGCGATTGAGGGTCATCAAGAAATCATCGACGCCGACGCGATTCAACATCTCCACGAAGGGGATATTCAAAGAGCGCTGCAATGCCTCGTCGAGGCGGACCAGGCCGTCGTAGGTTCCGCCGTAATTGGTGGGTCGATAGCCGCCGAAGTCAACGGGGGCGTCGACGACCAGATGCGACGGGGTAGCCACCCCCTTGTCGATGGCCCGGGCCAATAAGAAGGGTTTTAATAGGGAGCCCGTGGAGCGGCGAACGTCGAAGCTGGCCATTTTCTGGCCGGGCTCGTCGCTGTAGTAGTCGAAATTTCCCACCGCTGCCTTGAGCTCACCGGTGCGGTGGTCCATGACCACCACGCCGACGTGATCGCCGCCGAGACGCTCGATATTGGATCGGTGTCGCTCCACCATCCGCTCGGCGATGCGCTGGGTCGTGCGCTCCACCGGCGTCGTCAGCCTCTCGGCGGAGGGATACTGGCCGCGCAATCGGTAGGCCAGATGCGGGATCTCTCGGGGCATGGGCCGAATGCGCTCCGGCACGGGCCTTTCTTCGATGGCCTCCAGGGCCTCCTCGTCGCTCAGTCGCTCACTTGCCATCCCCCTCGGAAGCGCACCCTCTTTCAGGAGCTTTGCGGCGATCTGATTTCTCGCATTCTCGAGACGCTCCTCGTTCTGAGGAGAGGGGTAACGAGCCTGCGGCGCCTGGGGTACGGCCAGGAGGGTGGCGATCTCGGCGGGCCCCAGGTTGGAGGCGTCGTGGCCGAAATAGACCTGCGACGCCGTCTCGAGTCCCTCGTAGTTCTCACCATAGGGAAGGAGCTGGAGATAGATGTCCAGGATCTCTTCTTTCGAGTAGTGCCGCTCGAGCTGGATGGCGCGATAGGACTCGACCACCTTGGAGCGCATGGTGCGCGGTCGGGGCTCGGCCATGCGCACCACCTGCATGGTGATCGTCGACGCCCCCGAGACGACTCGCCCCGACGAGGCGTTCGAGATCGTCGCCCGCATCACGGCGATGGGATCGACGCCCACATGGGACCAGTAGCGCTTGTCCTCCAGAGCGATCAGGGCCTCGATATAGTCCGGGTCGACCTGGTCGTGGCGAGTCTCGATGCGCCAGCGATCGTCGTCGGCGAGGAAGACGTGGGCCACTCGTCCGTCGGCGTATTCCACGGTCTGCGACGTCGGTGGATGTAGCCTCTCCGGAAGGGGGACGACCCACAGGGAGACGTAGAAGGCTACGGCGCCCAGGGCGATGAGGAGGGATGTGAGTTTGAATGCTTTTCGTAAGTTCATGACTTTTCCCTCAATCCACCAACTCACCAACCTGCGCGCCCAC
>SLPW01000306.1 GCA_007131755.1 Myxococcales bacterium
CAGATGCTCGACGGCAGCCCCGGCGTCGCTGCCCGATCTTTCGGACCCGCCCCGTCCCGTCCCGTTATTCGGGGACTCGGTGGCGAGCGAGTTCTCGTACTCCAAAATGGTGAGCGCACCGGTGACGTCTCCTCGACGGCCCACGACCACCACATCTCCATCGATCCACTGGAGGCTGAGCGCGTCGATGTCATCCGGGGCCCGGCGAGCCTTCTCTATGGCTCCAGCGCACTCGGTGGCGTCGTCAACATCATGGACGAACGCATTCCCCGGGAGTGGGCACCGGGTATCTTCGGCGAAGCCGCTGCCTACGGCTCCTCTGGTCAACCCACGGGCGCCCTCGCAGCATCGGCAGGCTACGGGTTCGAAAATAACGCCCTCCGTGCACGTTTTTCGCACCGCATGGCCAGCGATCTGCGCACCGCCACGGAGATCATTCCCGATACGGGCATTCAAAGCACCACCGCCGACATCGGGGCCTCCCACAAAACCGATCGCGGTCTGTACGGCTTCTCATTTGGACTTCAGCACTTCGCCTTCGGACTTCCAGAAGCACTGGATGATCCCGACGAATCGGTAGAACTCATCAGCGATCGCTATTTTTTGCAAACCCGGGCCGAACGAGAATTGTCGGGCTTTCTGGAACACCTCGAATGGAGGCTACTTGCAAATCACTACCAGCACGACGAAATCGAGACCGAGATCGGTCCCGACGGGCGGATCGACCAGGATCTGGAGTTGAGCTACGACGTCTGGGCCGCCTCCTCCAGCCTGACTCTACGCCACGGCGACATCGGTCCTATCGATCGCGGTGCTCTGGGGATCCAAATTCGCGCCCGCGACTTGCAATTAGGCGGCGACGAGGTCTTATCCCCCGACGCCCGCGAAGCCTCAGCCGGCGTCTACGCCTTTGAAGAAATCCCCCTCGCCGATTCACTGCGCCTTCAATTCGGGCTCCGCCCCGAAATCCACTTGATGGAGGCTCGTGAAAACGACGACTTCCAGGCTCCGCCAGATTCCTCGCGCCGCTCCCCCACTCTGTCGGGCTCCATCGGACTTCATGCTCAACCCATCGAAGAGGCCAGCATGGGCCTGCAATTCGCCCGCGCCCACCGCGTTCCCATCGTCGAGGAACTGCACTCCGACGCCCCTCACCTCGGGACCGGACAATACGAAATCGGCGATCCCACCCTGGAGAACGAGGTCGGCTACGGCGCCGATATCTACACCAGCTTTCAGACTCAGTACGTGGACATCGAATTATCGGGGTTCCTCAATCACATCAACGACTTCGTCTTTCTAGAACCCACGGGTGAAACGGACACCGAGAGCGGCTATCCCGTCTACGTCTACCGCGGCGCCGACGCGCAGCTCTTCGGAGCTGAGTGGACTACCCGGATTCGCCCCTGGCGCAGTCTGGAATTTCGCTCCACCGTCGACCACGTCCGCGCCTATCGCCTCGAGGGTGATCTCGAACACCTACCCACCATCCCACCGCTGCGAGCACGCCTCGGCGTCGGCTGGAACGCCGACGACTACTGGTCACTCCTTCGAGTACGCACCGCTCGATCCCAACAGCGCACAGCACCGGCGGAGAACGCCACCGAGGGCTACGCCTTGCTGGACGTCGAAGGCGGCTTTCGCCTCCGCGCCTCCACCTCGGGCACCCACAATTTCACACTGCGACTGGCAAACGCCTTCGACACGGCATACAGCGATCACCTATCCCGAGTTCGCGGCCTGCAGAGCCCTATGCCTGGCCGCGCCCTCCACGCCACCTATCGCTGGACCTACTGAACCTGGTCGATGAGGCCCTCCACCCTGGCGAGCACCTCGTCGGCGCTCATCTGAGAGGTGTCGATCTCCACGGCGTCGTCTGCTCTCTTCAGCGGCGAAACATCACGGGTGCGGTCGCGCTCATCGCGGGCCTCGATCTCGGATCGTACCTCCTCGAAATCCGCCTCCTGCCCTTGCTCGCGCATCTGCTCCACTCGGCGCTGGGCCCGGATCTGCGACGACGCCGTGATAAAGACCTTCACGTCGGCGTCGGGAAAGACGACGGTGCCGATATCGCGGCCTTCGAGAACGCTCGAGCGCTCCGCCCCCACCCTGCGTTGTTGATCCACCAACACCCTTCGCACCCTGGGGTGTGCCGAGATCACGCTCGCTGCGCGGCTGACCTCGGCGCTTCGAATCTCGGTTCGAAGCGCTTCTCCGTTGCAATAGATGACGTTGACGCCGTCGACGAAGCGAAACTCGAATTTCAGCCCGTCCGCCACCTGACACACCGCTTCTTCATCATCTAATTCCACTCCCCGCTCCAGGGCCTGATAGGCCACGGCGCGATACATCGCCCCCGTATCCACCAATTGCCATCCCTGCTTCTTTGCAATGGCCGCTGCAACTGTCGATTTCCCCGCTCCCGCAGGCCCGTCGATGGCGACGATCATAATTTCACCTCGGAGGTCAACGTCTCCAACACATCTTTGAGGGCTCCCACACAGCGCTGCATCTTTTCTTCTTCGGCCAGCGAAATTCGCAGCCATTTATCGAGCCCGTATCCCGCCATGGGCCGCACGATCACTCCCTTGTGCAACATCGCGTCGAATACGCGGCGTCCCTCGACAGGCATCTTTACGAGCAAGAAATTCGTCTGACTGGGAACCCACTCCACTCCCAGCGTCCCGAGCGTCTTTAGCCCCGCCTCCAGGGCTCTTCTCCCCTCGCGGTTGACCTCCACAGACCGGTCGACGAACTCCTCGTCCGATAGGGCCGCCGGAAGCGCCACCTGGGCTACGGCGTTGCAGTTAAAGGGTTCGCGCACCTTATTCATGCATCCGATCAGCTCCGGCGTCGACAGCCCATAGCCCGCCCTGGCGCCGGCCAGCCCGTAGCACTTGCTCAGTGTTCGCGTGACGATGAGCCGCTCGTGTACATCGCGCATCTCCACTGCCGACTCGTAATCTTCGGCCTCCACATATTGGTGGTACGCCTCGTCGACCAGCACCACAACTCGGTCGGGAATCTCTTGAAGAAACCCGCGCAGCGCCTCGCCACTTACATAGGTCCCCGTCGGATTATTCGGATTGGCGATGAACACGATCTTCGTCGTCTCGTCGATGGCCTCCGCCATGGCGTCCAGATCAAATTTCAACCCCTCATCCATGGGAACCCACCGGACGTCCAGATTGTGGCTCTGACACCGGATCCCATAGGCCGCAAAGCTATACTTCGAGATCACCGCGCTGTCCCGGCCATACTCACAGAAGGTGCGCACTGCCATGGTCAAAATCTCGTCCGACCCATTCCCGGTGATCACCTCCTCGCGGGGCACCTCGTGATAATCGCTGACGGCCTGCACCATGTCGTGGGCCGCTCCGTCGGGATAGATATGCAACCCCGACAGCTTCTGCTCGATAGCCTCCACCGCCTTCGGACTCGGCCCCAGGGGATTCTCGTTGCTCGCAAGCTTGATGATATCGTCGAGCCCCAACTCGCGCCGCAGCTCCTCAATGGGCTTTCCCGGCACATAGGGCTTCAGGGTTTCAATATGAGGTCCGACCAGGTCCGGAGAAGTCATTTGGCACACCTTTGATGATGGAACGGGGATTATCGCTGAACGTTATATGGGTCCACCTTGGCCCATTCAAGCTCGGGCTTTTCCCCCACGACGAAGCCCTCCAGGTCTCGCAACACCTCCTCGGGAACCTCTCCACCTACCAGAACCGGCGCCATCGCCCAGTGGGTCTGCGGCTCACCGCGAAACCAGGAGATCTGCTGCTTGGCATAGCGCCTCGTCTGGCGCTTGATTTCGTCCACCGCCTCCTCGATCGGCACCTCATCGAAGACGTGATCCCCCATTTGCCGATAGCCCAGACTCTGCATTGGTTTTAGATTCCGGCCGTAGCCCATCTCGACAAGCCTGCAATACTCTTCTTCCAGTCCTCTCTCGACCATCTCCTCCACGCGCCGGTTGATGCGCTCGTACAGCTCCTCCCGCGGTCGGATGAGCACGATCTTCAGGGCGTGATAATTGGGCCTCGAGAAGCGGTGCTCTCGCTGATGAACGCTCAAGGGCTTCCCCGTCTGGTCGTAGATCTCGAGCCCCCGAGTCACCCGCACCAGGTCGTTTGGATGAACTTTCTGCGCGAGATCCGGATCCACCTGGCGCAATCTTCGGTGCAAAAACTCCCGTCCCTGCTCCTCCGCCTGACGTCGATACTTCTCCCGCAGCTCCTCGCTGGGCTCCGGTGCGTCGAAGAGTCCGTGCACCAGCAATCTGACGTACAGCCCCGTCCCGCCCACCAATAGCGGCACCTTTCCCCTCTCGGCGATCTCCTCGATGGCCCGGCCGGCGAGCCTTCGAAAATCGGCAGCGTTGAACTCCTCGTCCGGATCCACCACGTCGATGAGGTGATGAGGCACCCGCTCGCGGGCTCGTTGACTGACCTTGTCGGTACCGATGTCCAGGTGACGATAGACCTGCAGGCTATCCACACTGACGATCTCGGCGTTCAGACGCTCGGCGAGTCGCAGCGAGAGCTCTGTTTTCCCCACGCCCGTAGGACCTCCGAGGACGATGATTCGCTGCAGTCCCTCCAGGTCCTGTTCAGTGTAAGAAAACTCCATCATTGCGCCCTTCCAAACCCTCACCGCCGATCAAATGCCTTCTCCAACTCAAAGAGTGAAATCCGATAATATACAGGCCTTCCGTGCGGGCAGTTCCCCTTAAAATCGATGGTATCCATCTCCTCCAGAAGCCCCTGGCACTCCTCTCGCGTAAGCTCCGTGGGCCCGCGCACCACGGAGTGGCAGGCCATGCGGCTGAAGATCTCGTCCAGCGCCTCCTCCACCCGCGTCGACGTCCCCAGATTCGACAGATCGTCGAGCGCGTCCTTGATCAACACCTCGTAGGAAGCGCCCTCCAATATCGCCGGGATCTCCTCCAACATATAGGAGTGGCCCCCGAAATGTTCGACGCGAAACCCGGCGTCGAGAAAGAAGTCGACATGGTCCTCCATCACGTCCGCCCGAAGTGCGTCCAATTCGATGCGAAGTGGAAAGAGCATCGGCTGGGTCTCGATCTCCTGCGAGGCAAATCGATGCTTCAAATACTCGTAGGCGATGCGCTCGTGCGCGGCATGCTGGTCGATGATCACCAGCCCTGAGGCGTCCTCACACACGATATAGGCCCTTCGAAATTGCCCGATCACCCGCAGTGTCGAGAAATATTTCCCCTCCTCACCATGCTCCGGTGGCTCCACCGAAGCTCCCCCGATATCGACGCGCGGCGGCTCGCGCAACGGCTCCAACCCGGCCTGCGAAAACCCCATCTGTCCCTCGTCGCCGGAGCCTCCGAAAAATGGCGAGCCCACCTCTCCCGGTCGCAGCTTTCCCTGCTCCGACAGCCGCCGATGTCGCGCATTCAACGGCTCGAGCCTCGTCGAGCCCGGTTTGACCATCCCCCTTGTGTTGAACTCCTCGCTCTCCCCCTCTTCGCCATCGCCGAAGGTCTTTCGCTCGCCAAGGGCATAACTCTTCGTCTGCTCATCGAGCCAGGGCGCCTCGGCCAACGCGTCGGCGATGGCATGGTAGACGGCGCGAAAGATGGGCTGCGTATCGTCGAACCGCACCTCCGTCTTCGCCGGATGAACGTTTACGTCCACCAGCGAAAAAGGCACCTCCAGAAAGAGCACCACACTGGGATAGCGCCCCCGGGGAAGCATTTTTTGATAGCCCCTTTTGATGGCCGCCATGATCGTCCGGTCGCTGACATACCTTCCGTTGACGAAGGCATATACATTGCGCGCCGATCGCTGCGTATGTCCCGGCTTCGAGAAATAGCCCTTCGCCGTCACGCCGTGGATCGCGGGATAATCGAAGGTGGGATACAGGTCGTCGTAGACCTCTCTTCCCATCACGGCCAGAATCCGATCTTTGAGGCTGTCTACCTCCGGGAGATCGAGGCGCACCTTGCCGTCCTTTCGAAATTTGAAACGCACGTCCGGGCGACTGAGCGCCATACGAGTGAGCATCTCCGTGATATGCCGGGTCTCCGTGGCCGGAGTCTTCAAGAATTTGAGCCTCGCCGGCGTATTGAAGAACAACTCCTCTACCAACACCGTCGTCCCCGCCGCCTTTCCCACCTCCTCGACCTCGCGAATCGTGCCTCCCTCCACATAGATTCGCGTACCCGCGATCGCCCCGTGGGGCTTGGTCTGAAGCTCCAGTCGCGACACGGAGCTTATCGACGGGAGCGCCTCGCCACGAAAGCCCAGGCTTCCGATCTCGAAGAGGTCCTCCACATTCGTGATCTTGCTCGTGGCATGGCGCTCCAGGGCTCTCAGAGCGTCTTCGCGTCCCATCCCACAGCCGTCATCCTCCACCCGGATCAGGTCTCGTCCCCCGTTCTCAATGACCACCTCCACCCGCCGCGCACCGGCGTCGAGGCTATTCTCCACGAGCTCCTTGACCACCGACGCCGGCCGCTCCACCACCTCGCCAGCGGCGATCTGGTTCGCCAACTCCGGCGGCAAGACCGCCACCGGCATCGGCTCCGACGCGCTGTGATCCGCCGCTGTATTGCGCCACCGCCGTTGGTCCTTTTCGCTCATCAAAGACGCTACCTATTGGGAAGTTTTCCAGCCCATCCGTCGGGCCCGGCGAAGGCCCAAAAGGCCTCCCTCTCGGACCACCAGCACCGCGGCGAAGAACGCCAGGAGTATGAACAACGATGCCGGGCCCTGATTATGTCCGCAGGACGACCGGGTCTTTATCTGCGAATCATCGCTCTCGTCGAAGAATCCCGCCCCGACAGGCAGATCTTCATCGTCTTCTGACTCCTGTTCCACTTGATCTTCATCCGGTTCGTCCGGCTCTTCTTCTTCCTCGTCGTCATCGCCCTCGTTCTCCGATTCCTCATCCTCGTCTTCATCCGGCTCTTCCACCACCGGCGTCAACCTCAGCGCGTCGGCCACGAATTGGAGCCACTCCGATAGCGGTTCTCCCGTATTGTCGTAGATCTCGACCCACTCGTCGTCATCGGCGCCGAAGTCAAACTCGCCAAGCTCCGTCCACCCCTGGGCCTGAGACTGATCGACGAAGAGTTCGTGCTCGACGCCGGCGGCGCGCACCACGTAACGCGCCTGCTCGCTCTGGGCATATTCCGGCTCCACGTAGGCCTCTACCACATAGCTGCCCGCCTCCTCGAAGTGCAAAATCCACCGCGCGTACCCGTCGGGTTCGTCCCCTTCGTAGGCATATGTCCAGTGGAGACTGCCTTCATGGCCGGCTTCTTCGGTCCTCCAGGTCGATACATTCCCCAGCAGCCGAAAACAGGGGTCGCCATTGTCGATGACGCCGCCCTGACTTCCCACGACGTCACAGGGCTCCGAGGACTGACCGATCAGATCTTTGTAGGACTCCACCAGCGACATATAGGTCGGCACATAGACCTGCCCCAACCCGTCGACGGCCTGCTGTATATCGTAGTGCAGATGTATCGTCGTCGGCGTGCCCCCGAAGGCGTTGGAGACCAGTCCCAGTCGCTGCCCCCGTTGGACCGTATCGCCCACTGAGACGGGCAGCGTCGCCGGGTCCATATGCAGGTAGCGATGACGGGTCCCGTCATCCGTCGTCAGATTGACGGAATAGGATCCGATATGAGTGATCGTCCCTGCCTCCGCCGCCACGGCCCAATGCGTCTTGTCATCGCAGGTACGGGGCCGAATATCCTGTCCTTGATGGCCCTGACCAGACGGGCACAGCGGCATATCCCACTGGCGACTCTCGCAATAATTATCCCACCAGGGATAGGAATAATTATCCTCGTGACATTGCCCTCCCCCGGGCCCGTGCATTCCCCCATGGCCCCAGACCTGCGAATTCGGATAGGCCGGCGCCTCCTCGATGGGAAAGCGCATCCCGGGCACATATACATTGTAGTCGGCGAGCCCCGTGCCGCTTCCCTCGACGAGCTCTCCGGGCGGCATATACTGGAACTCCTCGGCCGCCGAAGACAACGCCAACAGCATCGCCACCAGAAAAACCGACGCGCCCGCGCAAATCCTGAAATAAGGCCGGCTCATCATTGCCCCCCTTCGACCACTCCCGCGCCTTCCACCAGCGAGATGACGTAATCGTCTTCCGTACAAAGCGGATTCTCCAGGGGCATCTTACATTCCACGTCCACCGAGTAAGCGACGCCGAAGTCCTCGAAAGTCATCGTGACGATGCCGTGAGTCCTGCTGATGCTATATTCCGCGGGGCGCCGATCGACCTCCTCTTTCTTCCCTCCCGAACCGGGCATCTGATGGAAGCGGCGCGTGCCGTTGAATAATACGGTGTGATCTTCATTGCTCATCGACGCCGCATACCAATCATCACCCACCGTAATATGAACCCCCTCCAACAGCGCGTCGTCGTCTGGAAGGAGCACCGGAACGGACGACCGCTCCACGGACATAGCCGCCTCCTCGGACAGTCGATCTGACGAAATCCGGCGATGACTGCGTGCATCGTCCCAATCCACGTCGCCCACTTGCGAGTCCGTCGATCTCTCCGAGGGCTCCACCGGCGCCTTCACCTTCTGGGCCTCGCTCTCCCCGGAAGAATTGCGATCGGCACAACCCCAGCCGACCCCCATGGCGACGACAAACGCCGCCAGGACCTTCCGCCGGGCTTTCCATACTCTCCACGAAGTCATCATCTTATTCTCTTCCATTCCACTTTCCGAAATCACAGTCATAAACGGCAGCGCCGGCTGCCAGCCCGCTATGCGGCCAGGCCGCGCTGCCGGGAGTACTGAACGCGTTCTCCACGTTTGTACCACGGCGACGACGAAGAATCGAAACCCGACCACTTCTCACCCCACGGGATTGCGCGATTTACATCGGCGGGCTAAGACTGCTCCGTCGTCAATGACGACCTAATTCTACGATTCCCCCTCCCCGCCGCGCACCATACAACGAACCCATCATGCCTGCTTCACTTCAAGCCATCTTGCGAAAATTTCGCCGCGCCGTCGCCGGCCACGAACAGGCCAGCCGCGACGCCCAACTCTCCCGTCCCCCGGGAAAGCTCGACGGCCGTGTCATCACCGTCTTTCTCGTGGGCGCCGTCATCCTTTCACTGCTCAATTACTACGGCGGCTCCAGCGCCTGGGACGCCATGGAGATCTTCGTCGCCCCCTTTAGCGACGATCCCGAAGCACGCGTGGCGGGCTGGTTCACCGAGGGCGACTTCGCCCGACTCGCCAGGCTGGCCTATTGGAGCGGCACCAGCGTCGTCGGCTACTTCGTCATCCCCGTCCTCATCATCGTCCTCGTCTGGCGCGATCGGCTCTCGGACTACGGCTTGCCCTTTCCCGGCAGCAATACTCCCTTCGGAATCTGCATCGGCTTTTTCCTCATCATGCTGCCCCTGGTCTTCATCGTCAGCTTCACCGATAGCTTTCAGAGCGCCTACCCCTTCTACGAACACTCCGACCGCAGCGCCTTTGACTTTCTGGCCTGGCAACTCCTCTATGCCGCCCAATTCTTCGCCCTCGAATTCTTCTATCGAGGCTTCTTGATCCACGGACTGAAGCGCCGCCTCGGAATCTACGCCATCTTCGTCTCCATGATCCCCTATGTGATGATCCACTTCGGCAAACCCATGCCCGAGACCTTCGGATCCATCATCGCCGGCCTCGCCCTCGGCGCCCTGTCCTATCACTACCGCTCCATCTGGCCCGGCGTCTTCCTCCACATCGCCGTCGCCTTCTCCATGGACGTCTTCTCCCTTAGCGCCCAGGGCCGAATCGGCCTATTCTGACATTCTCCCCAAACATCCCTTCCCAGATCCCCGAACCAATTATTGATCCTCCCCATGACCCCAGGAATGGGGAGGTGCCGAGCAAGCGCAGCGCAGCGAGGCGGAGGGGCCCTCACGCAACCCCCTCTCCACGAGCCTACAAACCCCTCTCCACGAGCCTTGCGAGTGGGGAGGTGCCGAGCAAGCGCAGCGCAGCGAGGCGGAGGGGCCCTCACGCAAACCCCTCACGCAAACCCCTCACAACCTCCGAAACACCCCCACCACCGGCCCGATCACCACCGTATCCCGCGCCTCGTCGGCGTGCACATAGATGGGCTCCATCGCCTCATTCGCCGGCTGCAATCGCACCCTATCCCCCTCGCGAAACAGCCTCTTCACCGTCGCCTCTCCCTCGATCATAGCCGCCACGATCTGCCCGTTTCGACAATCCGGCTGCCGGCGCACGAAGATATAATCCCCATCGAAGATCCCGTCGTCGATCATGCTATCCCCCTTGACCCTCAGGGCGAAGGTCTCTTCCTTGGGCCTCCCCAGAAGACTCTCCCCGATGGAGACCACGTCTTCCGGATCCTCCACGGCCGCCAGCGGCGCCCCGGCGGCGATTCTCCCCACCACCGGCACCTGATGAACCTCGTCGTCATAGCGCTGCTGTGACCTGCTTCCTCCCCCGGATGACTCATAAGGAGACCCGTCCGGCCAATACAGAGGCTGCATGGTACGCGATTTGGCGTCCTCCCGCGTCAGATATCCCTTGCGCTCCAGGGCCTTGAGATGGTCGTTGACCCCGTTCGTAGACCGAATCCCCAGCGCGTCACCCAGCTCACGAATCGTCGGGGGATATCCCATCTCCTCGATATGCTTGGCGATCACCTCCAGAACCGTCGCCTGTCGCTTCGTCAATTTATCAGTCGGTGCCATCAGCCTTCCTCACCCAGGGGTCGTTTGCGCGTCTGTTGAGCCGACACTACTGAACAGTTGTCTCGACGTCAACACAAGCCTGAACACGCTTGCAGATCCGGAAGGCGGGACCGTGGAAGGTTGAACGCGGCAGCGTTGGACGCAAAAACGCGAAAGACCACACGGCATCACGCTGCAGCGCGGAAATTCCATGTGATGTTCCATCTCGGAATCGATGGGACCGAAGTCTGCACAGGAAATCCACCGCACAGATGGACGTCATCGCCCCCTCCAGCGAGATAAGAACACGTCGAAATCAGCACAAACCGCCGCATACCCCACCGCGCCTCAGCGTCCCTTCCGCAGAACTCTTCAGCGTACAGAGTACAGTGTACCGCGTGCAGCCCTCAGCGAATCTAATCTCCGCGTCCAGCGTCCAGCGTCCAGCGTCCAGCGTCCAGCGCTCAGCGTCCAGCGCCCAGCGCTCAGTGCTGTTTTGAGCGCCGGGCCGGAGGGGGCGTAGAGCGATCTACGAATATTGCTAACGTCACCGGCGCCCTCCACACGATTACGAGCGGCGTGGACGAGGAGACTCCCGAAGGCGATGCCTTTAGATTCGTCGAGGACAGTCGACGCAGTCCACTGTTCGAAGACCGAACCCAAACGGCAGATGCCTCCCAGCGTCGATCGCCGGTGAAGTCCGAATAGAGCCGAAAAGC
>SLPW01000573.1 GCA_007131755.1 Myxococcales bacterium
CGTAACTCTCACCGGACTGCTGCAAAGTCCGAAGCTGTACCGTCAACAAGGAAGCCGCAAGCAGGGGCTCAACAACTGCATCTGCCACGCAGATCCGCTCCACCGTAATATGCCCCACCACTTCCGTATGCGTTCCGTTTCCGTGGGGCGTCAGCGTCAGAGTCTCACAATTGGCGCTCCCTCCGCGACGGGTGTCCCCGACGAAGTCGCCGGCCACCACGGCCTCTCGACGAGCAGGGGAGAGGCCAAACGCCCGGGCCTGTTCGCCGTCGAAGCCCAGGGCGATTCCAATCTCCACAGCCGATCCGCCATCGACGGTCCATTCCCTTCCGGCTACCTCCACGGTGATACGCATCACCCCTCCCTCCCGCTTACTCAAAAAACCCCGCGAGCACCTCTGCGATCTCTTGCGGGCGCTCCTCCTGCAGGAAGTGACCACAATCTTCGAGACTGTGAACCTTGGTCTGCGGAAGGTCGCTCTGAACGCGCTCCATCGTCTTCGTCACACAGGGAAGAATTCGATCCTTCGTGCCGTAAACGATTTGTACAGGCACATCCAGAGTGGGAAGCCACTCCTCAATCACTTCCATCTTTTCCATATCTAGCTCGCCGATCGCCCGCAGCAACACGTCTCGAGACTGCCGATCATCGAAGGGTGCTCTGACATTCTCCACCACATCATCACCCAACCTCGCCGGATCGTTGATCCCCAGACGCATCGTCATTCCCAGCCCCAAACGGCCGGCATAGAATCCGCGAATTCCCGGCACATTCACAGACCACAAAAATGCCCGCGCTGTCAGCGACATCTCCGGATAAACCAGAGTATTGAGAAGCGCCAACCGCTCTAGCCTCCCCGGATGAAGGCTCGCCCAGTACATCCCCACAGGCCCGCCCAAATCGTGGACGGCGAGTCCCAGGCGCTCGTCTACCCCCACTCCGCCGAGAAACCCGTTGAGGATTGTGGCGTAGAAATCGAAATTATACGTCACGTCCACGGGCTTATCCGACCTCCCGAACCCGGGGAGATCGATGGCGATCACACGACGAGATTCGGCGAGGGAAGGAATGATATTTCGCCACAAATAGGACGACGTCGGCCAGCCGTGCACCAATAGCACCGGGGGACCTTCTCCGGCCTCGCGATAGTGAATTTCGTAGCCCTCTACCGTTACCGAACCCTCGTGAATCCGACTATCACTGCTCACTTATTACCTCATCTCTCAGAGTTATAGCTGGAGCCCCAGGGACTCACTATGGGCACGACTGGCCTCGGTCTCGAAATCACTTCGATCGCGACCGATCCACTCTAGGGCCGTTCCCGACAACATCCGCTCCTTTACCTCCGGCGCAAAATCCATGGACTCGATCAACTTCCCCGGCTCGTGCTCGCCGAGCACGAAGGGATAGTCCGTCCCCAGCGCCAATTGCTCGGGGCCGAATTTTTCCACCAGAAATCGAAGCATCATCGGGTCGTGGACCAGCGTGTCGAAATATAGCTTGTCCACCAGCTCCCGGGGCGGGGTCTCCGTGCGCACCTGGCATAGATCGGGGCGCACTTCGAAGCCCCAATCGATGCGACCCAGGGTGGCCGGAAAGGATCCGCCGCCGTGGGCAAATGCGAATTTCAGCTCGGGATATCGATCGAGCACTCCGCCCATCATCAGCGAACAGATGGCCCGCGACGTCTCGGCGGGCATGCTCACAAGCCAGGGAAGCCAATAATCCTCGAGTTGGTCCATCCCCATCATATCCCAGGGATGCACGAAGATGGCGGCCCCCAGCTCCTCAGCGGCTTCCCACAGCGGATCAAAGCGGGGGTCGTCGAGGTTGGTCTCATTGATATGGGTTCCGATCTCCACACCGACAAGCCCCAGCTCATTGATACACCGCTCCAACTCCTGAACGGCCCGATCCGTATCCTGCATGGGAAGGGTACCCAACCCGGCGTAGCGCTTCGGATGCTCTTCGACCACCCCGGCGATATGTTCGTTGAGAATCTTCGACAGATCGTGGGTATCTTCCGGTTTTGCCCAATAGCTGAACATCACCGGCACCGTCGACAACACCTGCACGTCTACGGCGTGCTCGTCGCACTCCTCGACTCGCACCGAGGGGCTCCAGACGTTCGGATCGACGTCGCGGAAGAATTCATCGTCCTTCATCATCCGCGCCGAGCATCCGTCGCAGTTGTGGTCGAGGCGAATAAAACCTCCGTATCCATACCGCTCGCGAAGGTCAGGCCAGGTCTTGGGGAGAATATGAGCGTGGATGTCGATTTTCATCGTAGTTTGGGGGCTGAGGGTTCGCGTAATTTCCGAGCGGCGCGTACCACTACCCAACTACTGCTCGAGGTAGGCGCCGCAGTTGTCGCAGGTGCGGGCCTCATCGTCGGCCCAGAAGCTCTGAATGGCCGCCCGAAGCTGCTCGACAATATCCGTCAGGTAGAAGAACTCCTCGTGCAACACCTCGCCACAGCCCTCACAATACCAGCGAAGGCCGTCATTCTCCCCTTCCGGACGCTTGTGCTCGATGACAAGCCCGATCGTTCCCTCCGGCCGTTGCGGCGAGTGAGGAATCCAGGAGGGAAGCAAAAAGATCTCTCCCTCCTTGATGGGAATCTCCTTGAATTCCCCGTCCTCTACGATCTTGAGCGTCATATCGCCCTCGATCTGATAGAAGAACTCCTCGCTGGGATCGACATGATAGTCCTTGCGGGCGTTCGGTCCGCCGATGACGAAGGCCATAAAATCGGCGTCCTCCCAGATCATCTTATTTCCGACGGGAGGCTTGAAGGCGTCGCGGTTGTCCTCGATCCACTGCTCGAAATTGATGGGGGGCAAAAACTTGCTCACGGCAGACCTCCGAAGATGGGTTTCTGGATTCGATTGCGGTCGATATCGTTTAAAAAAACGACGAAAC
>SLPW01000437.1 GCA_007131755.1 Myxococcales bacterium
ATGGCGCCGATGAGAATCTCCGGCGAGACCTTCTTGACCATCTTTCGAAAGGATAAAAATCCCAGCAGCTCGCCCAAAATGCCCACGAAGATAGCTACGCCGGGTATCCATGCGCCGAAGCCGCGCTCCTCGGCGAGTCCCACCAAGAAGAGTTCGTAGGGAATATGAGTGGCCACGAAGAGTGCCGCCATGGGAAAGACGAAAAGGACGAGGGGGCTCTTCAACATCTGCCTCACCAGTGGCCTCGGGGGGCAGCGGCGAGGGTTCGAAGAGGCGGGCCGAGGTTCTTCACCGGAGTTGGTGGAGTGGTCCGGAAGGCGGTTGATAATCGGCAGCGATAGCACAACCAACGCCAGCATCGCCCAGGAGGCTCCGGCGGCCAGGGTGCCGTGATCGACGAGGAGCCCGACCATGCCGAAGGAGAGGGCGGCTACACCAAATCCCATCGTGCCCACGGCCCGGACGCGGCCGAAGCGCTTCATCCCCACCGTTCCCAGGGCCATGGTGTCCATCAGCGGAGGTGAGCAGAGCATCGTCGTTCCCAGAACGAGGGCGATGACGATGCCCACCGTCCAGGAGTCGGCGACGGGGAGCAGGGCGATGGCTGCCGCGGCGACGACAAATTGCCATTTGAGCAGTCGGCGACCGCTCTGTCCGCCGCCGTCGGCGAGCCGACTCCAGGCCGGGGTGGCCATGGCCTGTCCCGCCGTCTTGAGCATAAAGAAGGCTCCGATCTGAACCCCCGTCCATCCGAGAGCGCTCATCTGCCTCGGAACATAGGCCCAGAAAAATGCCGACGCCGAAGATAGAAAATACAGCCCGGCGATGGCCAGGATCCCTCGTGGAACGTCGTTTGTGATCGTCGATGCTGCAGCGGTCCAATTTCGGTGCTGAATCATCCCCATGGTGCTCAATACCTCTTTGGCCTGTGCTTCAGAGATTGTCGGGGCGGTGCAGGCAGAGAGATCCCTTGTCGCCTCGCGCAGCGTATTCGAGTGCGAATGCGATAAATTGACGAAATCCTCGCCGTTTTTCGATGTCCTCACTCCGTTGTGCGGAGTTCGAAAAAAGGCGGCTGGAACGGTTCGTCGGTCCCTGTATTGCCACCTGTGACCGGGTTAACTGAGTAGGAAGGGAGGTAATTTCATCATTTGTGGAAAAGTTTATAAATATTTAAGGCAGGTGGTGGGTGGTAGGTGTCGATGAGTGGTGCTCGGCGGAAGTCCTGAGCCGTATTCGGCGAGGACTGGGCGACGAGGTCGAAGTCGTCGAAGTGAGGCGATGCTTGTGCATCGTCGAGCATAGACGACAAAGAGCTCGTCGCTCAGGACCGGCGAAGAGTGGTTTAAGACTTCTGTCGAGTACCACTAGGCACCAGGGATGACCTGTGTTTTGTCTGCCCGATGCAGAAGAATCCGAAAATGAGCGCCCTCTTCGGAGGGCATCAGTCGCAATTCCCCGCTGCTTCGGGACACCAGCCGCTGTGCGATCGCCAGCCCCAGGCCGGTTCCCTTGCCGGGTTCGCGGGTGGTGAAGAAGGGATCGAAGATCTGATCGGCGATATGAGGATCGATTCCGGGGCCGGAATCGCGGATGTCGACGACGACGCGTCCTTCGTCATCGCTGTCGGCGCGGACGATCAATTTTGGCTCCTCCGTGTCGGCTTCGGCCATGGCCTCCAGGGCGTTGAGAAAGAGGTTGACCATGACCTGTTCGAGTTCGCCGGGGACGGCGCGCACCGCCGGGAGGTCCGAGGACAGGTGGATATCAAAATCGGTGTCGCTGCCCTCGGAGGTGGCGCGCACCAGATGAGAAGCTTCGTCGATGACCTTCGACAAATCGACGGACGTCGGGCTTCGTTCCGATTCGATGCGGCTGTAGTCCAGGAGTTGGCGAATGATGCGGCGGATGCGCTTGAGTTGAACCAGGATGCGATCGGCGACGTCGTCGGCCTCTTCTTCTTGAAGTGAGCGGTCGCGCAGAAGTTCGGTATAGCCCATGACGGCAGCCAGGGGGTTTCCCACCTCGTGGGCGACTCCAGCGGCCAGGTGACCGACGCTGGCCATCTTCTCGGAGCGGATCAGCGACTCCTGGGTGTGCTGGAGTTGTTCGTGGGCCTGACGCAGCTTCTCGAGCTGTTCCTCCAACTCCTGGCGCTGGTCGTCGAGACGCTCCAGCATAGCGTTGAACTGGCGACCCACGTCGCCGAATTCGTTTCGCGGAAGGACGGTGATGGGACTTGCCAGGTCGCCGTCGGCAGCCCTCTCGGTGGCCACCGACAGGGCGCGAAGGGGGCGGATGACGACAAAGGAAAAGAAGGCATAGCCGAAGAGGGTGAGCACCAGCAGGGTCATCGCCAGATAGAGGGTGAGTACGCGGCGCCCGTCGTCGATGGCCGCCTGGGCGTCGTCGAGAGAGAGGACCACCAGGGTATGTGGACCTTCGTCGGCCATGGCCCACATCGCCGGCTGTCCGTCGAAGTCGGCGATCCAGGCCCGGCGTCCGACCGATTCGTCGATGGAGATGCCCTCGGGGACCGAGCCCGCATGGAGGACGCCCGGTTGAGCCTCGAGAGCGGCCGCCGTGGCCCCGGCGTCGGCCTCGCCATCAAGGGTGGCCAGCAATTCGGCGTGGCGCAGGGCTTCCTGGGCCACCGCCTGTTGGAGATCCCCTCGGTGAAATTGAGTCGTCGCCAATGCCACTAACGCCAGGGTGAGCACGAGTAGGACCACGAGACCGAAGAGAAGTTGGGCTCGCAGTCCCCCGATGCGTCCTCGTGGTCGGCTGCGGCGCATGGCGTTCAAAATCCCCCGTGCATATGGAAATAGATCTCCATGGATATCCAGGGGGGGAGGAACTCTCCGACGAAGAAATACTGAATCGCCGAAAGGGCGATGAAAGGCCCAAAAGGAACAG
>SLPW01000407.1 GCA_007131755.1 Myxococcales bacterium
GGGAACGATGCTGAGATAGTAGCTGCGCTCGCTAGCGAGCGTGAAAGGATTCGAGCATAGATGACAGAATTGAGACCGGATTGCCACCGAGGGAGGAGGTTCGTTTGCGAAGCAACTTCGGGCTACCTAAAGTGTCGTAGGTAACCCCTGTTTTCACGGGGACAACTCTTCCTGATGGCGTTCTACTTCGTGTCGGTGACCACTTGAACTACGAAGCAACTCAGTTCTTCGGCCGCAAGGATCAGCTCGCCGAGCTGGAAGCGCGTTTGTGTGACAGCCATCGCTTGCTCACCGTAACCGGGGCTCCCGGGGTGGGTAAGTCATGTCTGGTGCGCGAATTCCTGAGGAGGCGATATAGTGGTGCGTCCGATGCCGTCGTCGTCAATCTCTGCGGGGCCGACGGATCGAAAGCTGAGGCTCTGTTGTCGTGCGCAGAAGAGGAGCTGGGACAAACGAACTCGCTGATTTTCGTCGATGATTGCGAAGCTCATCTAAGCCTGATCTCCGACGCTGTCCTATCGTGGCTCGATGGATTTGGGCAGCTTCGTATCATCCTCGCCACGCGCGAGGCGTTGGGTCTGATGGAGGAATCGCGACTGCATCTGCCACCTCTGGCGATGGAGGATGCCCGCAGGCTGTACTTCGACGCCGCACGCCGTGCCGGGGTGAGCAGCGAAGAGGGCGGACGGTTACAATTGGACGTGGAGCTGCTCGTGGAGCGACTGGGGGGGCTGGCCTTGGCCGTGGAGTTGGCGGGGCTGCAAGCTGCATCGTACTCTCCGAGGGAGTTGGTCGATCGGCGCCCGGAGCTATTGGATTTGCTCCGTATGGAGCGTGCGTCCCGGGATGGTCGTCACCAATCCCTTCGATTGCTCATTGAGGCTTCCTGGGAGCAACTCGACGATGGGGAGCGAGACATGCTGCGAAAGCTCGCCATCTTTGACGGGGGATTCGATCATAGGTCCGCGCTTGAAATATGCGCCGTCGACGAATCGGAATTCGGCAGGTTGTTGAAGGCGCTTCAACGAAAGAGTCTCGTCGGTCCAACCAAGTACGACGGAGTCACCGAGTATACTCGCTTCGAGATGCCGGAAATCGTTCGGCTATTTGCCCTCGAGAAGTCTGCAGAAGATAGGAAGACCCATGGCGAGATCTGCGGTGCACATCGCCGATATTTCGCCGGCATTTATGTGCCGCAAGAACTCGACGAAGGCGTGCTCTTTGATCCTCGTCAGATCGCATGGCTGCTGCGAGAGCGCCACAATTTCGACGCCGCCCTGGAGTGGGCGCTGGAGGCCGGCGATTGGGATCAGGCGGCGCGGCTGCTCTTCTGCCTGGGAGAACTGGGGCACTATGTCGGTCCCATGCCCGGCTTTGAACAGCACGTGGACGAAGTCGTCTCCAGGTGCGTCGACGAAGGATTAGACGAGCTCGCCGGTCCTCTCTTCGAGGCCCGAGGCGAATGGCACAAATTCCATGGACGTCTCGACGAGGCTTATGAGGACTGGTCGTCGGGACTGGCGTGGGCAGAAAAGTCGGGTGACGTAAGGCTGGCCAGTTGGCTTTTGCTGCGGATGGGGGCGGTGGCGACTTTTCAGTCGGGCTGGGAAGATGCCGAGCAGCATCTGTCGCAAGGACTTCAGCGCTCGCGCCAGCATGGGCTGGCCGAGCTGGAACGACTGTCTCACGCCTATCTGGCGAGCCTCTATGCCGAATGTGGTCGCGTCGACGAAGCGGAGGCTCAGCTTCATCTCCTGGCCGATCTTCCCTCCCATCGAGAGGTCCGAAAGGAATTCGAAGCGCTGCGGGCTCAGATTTATGCCCGATTTCATATCTTTGACGACGTCCAGATGGAATTGTTGGTCAAACAGGTGACACAGCTCGTCGGCCAGGGGCGAATGCCACTTCTGAGGGCGAATTACTGGCGGTTGCTCGCCGATTGTGCCTATGTACAGCGGGATCTGGAGGTCGCACGACGCCACTATCTTCAAAGTATGGAGCTTCTCACGGAATTAGAGGTCCCCTATCTCGAAGGGGTTGTGACCGGCTCTCTTGGCGGGGTGTGCCTGTCGATGGGGGAGCTCGATGAGGCGCTTCAGTGGTATGAACGTTCAATATTGCGTCATCGCGAAGCGGGACTGTCGCAACAGATCACCAAGATTTTGATGGCCATGGCCAGCATTTATCACCAGCAAGGGCGCCACGGCCTCGCGGAGCGCCAGTATCGAGAGATGGTGGAGTTAGCTCGGCATCGAGGGGGAAGCCCGTTTTATCGTGGAGTAACCTGGATGTTGCGAAGTTGGAATGCCCTGGAAGCCGGCCATCCCGGCGCCGTCGACTTCTGTCGAAAGGCACTTTCGATTCTCGAGTCCATTCACGAAGGCTATACCTGTTTTTCTCACCTGACGCTGGCCATTGCCGAAGCGGCAGCTGGCGAGCGCTGCGAAGCCCGGAAGACCTGGGAGGAGGCTCAACGTCGATTAGAGGACTACAACTCCACGACCTCCACCAACTTCCGTGAGTATTTTCGCCTCCTGGAGACCCTGTGGGGGCTGTATGAATCGGCACCACCTGGGGCGTCCAGTTTGGACAACGCTCGCGAGCTGGTCGACGAGTTTCACGCTACCATGGATCAGCGACGTGAGGGTTCGTCGCCGATGTGGGCGGTTTTATTGGGTTGGCTCCAACGCACCATCCGTCGACTCCAGGAGAGCGATGGCGAGGAGAGAAGGTCTGAAGCCCCGCACCTTCGGGTCGGTGTGGGTGCCACCTCGTTTCAACTCGACGATGGCGAGGAGGTCGATCTGTCGCGGCGAAGCTCCCTGCGTAGAATTTTGAAGGCCCTGGTCGACCATAAATCCCAACAAGCCGGCCAGAGTCTTTCCATCGGCGAGCTCTTCGA
>SLPW01000367.1 GCA_007131755.1 Myxococcales bacterium
GTCTCAAGGGTGGCGCGGAGAAGGCATTCGCGGTGGCGACGCACGGGATCTTCTCCGAGGGGGCTGGCGAGCGATTGGGAGATTCGGTGCTGGAGCGGGTGGTGGTGATGGACACCATTCCGCCGGATCATGTCGACGGACGAGCCGTGGAGTCCTGGCTGGAGGTAGTGGACTGTGCGCCTCTTCTGGCGGGAGCGATTCGAGCCCTGCACGCCGGAGAGTCGACGGTGGGCTTTTCGGACGTCATCGAGCCGCAGTAAACGCAGACTCGCCACGGATGACGTCGAGATACCACCTGGCTCGGCGCGGCCATTTGTCGTCGTCGTCCAGGGTGGCGTCGTCGAGGTGCCACAGGGCGATGGCTGCTCGGATGAGGGCGTGGTAGCCGGTGTAGAACCAGACGAGAGTCGGGGGAGGGTGGTCGCCGGTGCGCTCGGCGTAACCCTTCAGGAGTCGTTCGCCGATCCAGGATGCGCCGAGGCGGCGGCACTCCAGGGCGAGAAAGGAGAGCTCCGAGAGGGGGTCGAGAAGACGTAGTTCGCGGGAAAATTCGAGGCAATCGATGACGACGGGGTCGTCGATGAGGCAGACGTGCTCGGGGCGCAGGTCGCCGTGGGCGTCGACGACGCGGTCGGCGCGGGTGGCGAGTAGTGTGCCATTTGCTTCGGCCCAGTGGTTGAGGCGGTGGACGGCGTCATGGAGATGCGCTGAATTCAGCCCGTAGTGGTGTTTGTCGAGGGACTCCGCCTTCGATTCGATATCTCTGACGATGCGGTCTCGGTACTGCGGTCCGTTCAACCCGGCCTTGTCGGCTCTATCGTAGAAGGAGCACAGCAGCTCGGTCACCGCGTCGACGTGTTTCGGGAGGACCTCTCGGCTTTCGATGCGGGCGTCGAGCATCCGTTGTCGGGGAAGGCGTTTCATCTTTATGAGCCAGTCTCGCGGCGCGCCCTGGGCGTCGACGCGAAACTGGCCGTCTGTCTCCACCACCGAACTCACACCCAGATAGACGTCGGGGGCCAACCTGCGGTTGAGCTCGACTTCGCGTTGGCAGCCGCGGCGGCGCTTCTCCTTTGTGGTGTAGTCCATAAAGGGTGTGCGTATGGGCTTTTTTAGTTTGTAGGCGTGTTCGTCGGTCAGAAAGACCCAGGCCATATGGGTCTCGATGGCCTCGATGCGGCCGGTCTCTTCGGCATAAGAGGTGGGGTCACAGAGGGCGGCGACCGTTCTCTGCAGACGCCGCTGCGTCTCGTGGTTTCCGTGGTCGTACATGGAGCGTCCCGCCGTGGGGTATATTCGTGGCCACCAAAAAGATCGGTGCGTTGGTGGTATTGGCAAGGATTGGGATGCAGGTGGAGCTCAGAGTTTGGTACTTCGCTGAAACACTGGACGTGGAGCGCGGAGTCGCTGAGCGCGGAAAGGGAGCACTGGGACGCGGAGGCGCGATAGAGCCCACGAAGCCTCGCTGATTTCGCTGAATAACGACCTGAGCGTGGTTGGTGGGAGTGACGTCAGTTGCTAATGTGGAATTGTGTCGGGCCACGACTCCTTGGCTTTCGCGCGCCTCGACGGGCTCGCTGTCCTCAGTAGGTGGGGAATCTGGTTCCTGCACCGGGATTGCCCGTCGAGCTTCGGTAGCAGATGATGTCGGTGACGCGGGCCTGAAGGGAGATACCAATTTCGAGGAAATTCACAGCATGCATCGAGGGATGTGGGTGATGGTGTTCGCCACGGTATTATTGGTCTCGTCTACTGTTCGGGCAGAGGACGCGGAGGAATTGGAAGCCGAAGCTGGCGAGGAAATCGAGGATTTATGTGAGCGTCTTCCCTGCGTGGAAGCTCCGACACCCTTTTCGCCGGCCACGATAGGAATGCAACTCGGGGCGGGAGCACTCGCCGCTGGTGTATCCATCGGAGTCGGTCACGGACTGTATAAACTGTCAGATAGGACCGCGTGGATGTCGCTTGCGCCATTCTTGGCGGCTCCCCTGAGCGCGGGATGGGTAGTGCCGATGGAGATCGGGGAATCGCGCGGAGGTGATGGAGCGTCTGGCGCCTTTGTTGGCGGAGCTGCTGGAATCACTGCCGGTGTGTGGTACGGCGTGCGCAAGCAGGCACCGAACTCCACGGTTTTTATGCTGTGGGTCACGACGGCGGCGCTCTTCGGTGGGGTGCTGGGATTTCATATTGACGATTCGCTACAGGCGCTCTTCGGCGATCGTCCGACGATGCGCTTGGCGAGCCTTAGTCCTTCCATCACTCCCTCAGAACACGGGCCCAGGGTACTAATGGGGTGGAGTGGACAGTTTTGAGAAGGCAGATGGCCCGCGGACCTACGACCGAGGGCCGGAAGCTCCTGAATATCGAGGTAACTAAACGCCATGAAGTCCAAGCTAAAGATAGTTGTGTTGGCGGTGGGTGTGTTCGTCGCGCTCTTGGTGGCGGTGATTCTGGTGCGTGCCTGGAGCGTCGGTGCGGATCGGGAGGCGGTGGAGCCGGTGGAGATCGGCGACGGCGTCGACGAGGAGCGGGCTGTCGAGGGCGGTGCAATTTCCCACGGTTTCGCTCGTGGATGAGGAGGACGATCGGACGCCCTTTTATGAGCTTCATGCCTATCTCGAGGAGGAGTACCCGCAGGTTCACGAGGTGGCGACGAGGGAATTGGTCAATGGCCTGACGCCGCATTATGTCATCGAGGGTGCGGATTCGGAGGCGCCTCACGTCGTCTTTCTGGCCCATCTGGACGTGGTGCCCGTGGAGGCGGGGACGGAGGACGATTGGAGCCATCCGCCTTTTTCCGGTGCCGTGGAAGAGGGCTTTGTGTGGGGGCGAGGCACGCTGGACAATAAGCATAATATGATGGCCATGCTGGAGGCAGCGGAGGCCTGGCTCGAGGCGGGA
>SLPW01000472.1 GCA_007131755.1 Myxococcales bacterium
CCGCAGGAAGCCGAATTCGACGAAATCACCCGGCTGGCCAGCCATATCTGCCAGACGCCCATTGCCATGGTCAGTCTGGTCACCGCCGACCGCCAGTGGTTCAAATCTCGCATCGGAGTCGACTGCTGTGAGACATCTCTCGATGTCTCGATCTGTGCCCAGGCTATCCTGGAGCCGGATATCTTCGTGGTCCCCGACACCATGGCCGACACCCGATTTGCGGATATTTCCCTCGTCTGTGATGAACACTGCGTCCGCTTCTATGCCGGTGCCCAACTTCGCAGCCCCGACGGTTATGCACTGGGAACTCTATGCGTCCTCGACACCCGTCCCCGCGAACTCGACGACGCTCAACTCTCCGCACTTCGCATGCTCGCCGCCCAGACCATGCACCTCATTGAGCTTCGACGGATGCTCAACCGTCAGGCGGAATTGACGAATCGACTCCAAGAGCGAATCGAAGCTCTTCACTCCACTCATCGCATGGTTTCACACGATCTTCGCTCTCCACTGACGACGGCGCATCTGGCCGCCCAGCATCTCTCAATCGACCCCGACCGGGAGACGACTCGAAAGCTGGCCGAACACGTCATGAGCGCCACGAAGAAGATGACGGCCCTCGTCAACGACCTGAGCGCGCAGACCCCGGAGTCCGTGGTCTCCTCCGATAGCTTCTCTCCGGAACAACTCCTCGATGAGGTCGTCGCCTTCTTCGAAGTCCCCGCCCGCAACGCGCGAATCGAGCTGACCTCTCAGACCCTTGGCTCATTGCCCCACGTCAAGTGCGACCCCCAACGGACGTTCCAGGTTTTCAACAATCTCATCGGCAATGCGCTCAAATTCGCATCTCCCCACAATTCCGTCACCCTGCGGGCTCGACCCTTCGGTGGCTACGTCCTCTTCGAGGTCGAGGATCAAGGACCGGGAATCCCCGAGGAGGAGCTCAATTACGTCTTCGAGCCCCATTGGCGTTCCCCCTCGGCCCAGGCCAACGGTACGGGTGTGGGCCTGTCCATCGCTCGCCAACTGGTGGAGGCTCAGGGAGGGCGCATCGGCGTGGAGAGCGAAGTCGGCAAGGGCACCGTATTCTGGTTCACCCTTCCACGAGCGTCACGGATCTCTATGGGCGACGAGTTCTCAGATCGACGGATTCCCTCCCGAGCTGACGGCTGAGGACCGCATCGTGCTCCAACGCTCAGCTTGATTCCTCGCCCCCTCAAAACGTATACCCGGATCCACGTAACGTCTCGGCTGCGCCTTCGCGCCCCCCGCCGAGTTGACCCTCTACGTGGAGTCTCCATGACCGACGCATTACCCCTTCGCCTCGGACTTCCCAAAGGCCGTATCAAAGACGGCGTAGTAAAATTACTCGGCGACGCCGGCATTGAAGTCCAGACGGGTGCCCGCAACTACCGCCCCTCCATGTCCATGGAGGGCATCGAGGCCAAACTCCTCAAGCCGCAAAATATCGTGGAGATGCTTCACATCGGATCTCGGGAGCTGGGCTTCGCCGGCGCCGACTGGGTAGCCGAACTCGACGTCGATCTGGTCGAACTCTTGGACACCGGCCTCGACCCGGTGCGCCTCGTCGCTGCCGCGCCCCAGGATAGGGCAGCCCCGGGCAAATTGCCGCCTCAGCCACTGGTGGTGGCCTCGGAATACGAGCGCCTGACCCGAAAATGGATCGCCGACAACGAACTGGACGCCACCTTCGTCCACTCCTACGGCGCCACCGAGGTCTTCCCCCCGGAAGACGCCGACTGCATCGTCGACAATACGGCCACCGGATCCACCCTTCGTGCAAACGATCTGGTCATCGTCGACGTGTTGATGACCTCGTCGACCCGACTGTACGCGAATCCGAAGGCCCTCGACGACCCTGAGAAAGCAGCCGTCATCGACCGCTTCGTACTTATGCTCGAGTCCGTGCTCATCGCCCGACGCCGGGTCATGATCGAGGTCAACGTCAGCGCTGAGCGACTCGATGAGGTCGTCGACTTTCTCCCCTGTATGCGCGAGCCCACCATTTCACCGTTGAGCGGCGACGCCGGCTTCGCCGTAAAGGCCGCTGTTCCTCGCGATCAATTGACGGCCATCGTTCCCGATCTCAAAGAACGGGGCGGCACGGATATCGTGGTCACTGAACTCGCACAGATCATTCCCTAGGAATCCGATGACGAAGTCTGTCACCCCCGTCGAGGTCATTCGCCGAAACGCCCCCTACAGGGTTCCACGGGCGAAGACACCGATCGATCTCTATCTGGACGGCAACGAAGGGGCTGCGCCACCAAAAGAACTCCTCGACGCCCTGGACGACGCCGACACGGATACTCTGCGCCGCTACCCCGACACCGAACCCCTTCACGAAGCTCTGGCCTCCCATCTCGGTGTGAATCCCCATCACCTGCTCGTCACCGCCGGCGCCGACGACGCCATCGACCGCGTCTGCCGCGCCGTCTTGCAGCCCGGGCGCAATATGGTCGTCCCCGTGCCCACCTTCACCATGATCCCCCGCTTTGCGGAGATGACCGGCGCCGAAGTGCGCCGCGTCGAGGCCGGCGACGGCGACTACCCCTTAGAGGCCGTCATCGACGCCATCGACGAGAACACATCACTCATCATCGTCGTCAGCCCCAACAACCCCACCGGCGTCGCCGCCGCCGCCGAACAGATCGAGACGCTCGCCACCAGGTGTCCGCAGGCTCTCCTCCTCGTCGATCACGCCTACGGCGAATTCGGTGGCGACGACTTCACCTCGCGAGCCCCCGAATTCCCCAACGTCGTCGTCACCCGAACCCTGTCGAAGGCATGGGGCCTGGCCGGTCTGCGCGTGGGCTACGCCGTGGCCGACGAAGAGCGCATCCAGTGGCTCGCCACGGCGGGAAATCCCTATCCCGTCTC
>SLPW01000300.1 GCA_007131755.1 Myxococcales bacterium
AACGACTCCGGACAACTGGGCGTGGGCGACACCCAATCGTCCTTCGTCGCCCAACACGTCGACGACGGCCCCTGGCAAGACGTCAGCGCCGGCGACCAACACACCTGCGCCCTCGATGACGATGGCGCTCTGTACTGCTGGGGCTCGTCGAGCCGAAACCGCCTCGGCACCGGAGAGCTCGAGCCCGGAAGCTTCGGCTCCACCCACGAGCCGATTCGCATCCACGACGGTCCCTGGCTGACCGTCAGCGCCGGCGGCTCCCATACCTGCGCCCTTTCCGCCGCCGGCAGCGAATACGACGGCGACCTCGTCTGCTGGGGTGGCCACGGCGACGGCCAGGTGGGCTCCGGATCGCCTGAAATCGAAACGAGCTTCCGCTCCGTTCCTCTCCCCGTTGCCACCCTCGACTCCTGGGCCGACGTCGAAGCCGCCGACCGCCACACCTGTGGGCTGGCCGTCACCGGCAGCAATCGCCGCGCCGTCCATTGTTGGGGCAGCCAGGCCAACGGTCGGCTCGGCAATAACGTCACCTCCGATTCTTCCGCCCACACCGCTCAGGAGACCCGCGGCGAATTGCTCGACGCCGACGCCCATCTCGTCAGCAGTCTCACCGCGCACTCCTGCGCCATCGCTACCATCCAGAATACGAAGAGCTATTGCTGGGGAGACGGCGGATTCGGACGCCTCGGCATCGACAGCACCAGCAACCGCCCCACCCCTGGACGCGTCGAAAATGGCGAAGACCTGGTGGATATGGCCGCCGGCGGCGACCACACCTGTGCGGTGCGCGATGACGGCGAATTGTTGTGCTGGGGTGATAATATCCGCGGACAGGCCGGCATCGACGACGACGGCGCGCTGGTCCCCGTCACCGTTGAGACTCCCGACGACGTAGCCTTCTCCTCGGTGGTCGCCGGAAACCAATTTAGCTGCGGCATCGACGTAGATGGCGTCGCTTATTGCTGGGGCACCGGATCGGACGGACGCCTCGGCTCAGGCTCTTCCGAAGGCATCGACTCCCCCACCAAAATTCTGTGGCCTCAAGCCCACTTCATCCCCGATCCTTCCGAGGCTGAGCCCCACGGCGATCACGAAGAGCCCGACGAAGAGGACGACGAGGACAACGGCAACGGGGAAGACGACAACGAAGACGACGAATAAGCGTTACGTTCCCCGGACCAGCGGCCAACTCGGCCGCTGGTCGGGCTTGCCATCTGAAATTACTTATTCCCCGCGTTCCACATGCTCATCGCCGGCCTCGATCGCCGCCAGCGTGCCCCCACCGACGTTGATACACTCGTCGAATCCCTCCTTCTCGAAGATCTTGCACGCCACCGCGCTCCGTCCTCCGGAGCGGCAGATCACGGCGATGGGACGATCCCCTTTCTCCGGCAGCTCCCCCTGACGAATCTTCGACAGGGGGAATAACTCCGCCCCCTTCACATGGACCTCGGCGTACTCGTCCTCCTCACGCACGTCGATGAGCCGCAGCCCTTCTTCATCGCGCCGCTGGGCGAATTCCTCAAAGCTGATCTCTTTCATATCCTCTCCTCTGTCTCAATCATCAAATTCCGATCTCTCCGTCGGCCACTCCCAGCGGATCCTCGGGGATGACAGCTCCCGTCAGGTCGTAGGCCGTAGCCTGCTGAATCTCCACCTCCACCAGATCACCGGGTGTCGGCATCTCCCCACCGTAGTCGAAGCTCAGATAGACCACCCCGTCGATCTCCGGCGCCTGTCCGTAGTGGCGTCCCTCCAGGACGAATTCGTGCTCCTCGCTGACCCCGTCGACGAGCACTTCTGTGGTATAGCCCACCCACTGCTGATTCTTTTCCTCGCTGATCTTTCGTTGAAGCTCCATCAGCGCGTTGCGACGCTCCAATTTGACCTGTTCCTCGACCTGATCTTCCATCTTCGCTGCCGGCGTCCCCTCCTCCGGACTGTAGACGAATACACCGACCCGATCGAACTCCACCTCCTCGACCCAGTCGTATAGCTCCTGAAATTCCTCGTCCGTCTCCCCGGGATAGCCGGCGATCAAACTGGTGCGCAGCACCAGATCATCGATACTTCGCAGCCGGGCGATGAGCTCCTTCTGGGCCTTGCGTTGAATATTGCGGCGCATCGACTTCAGAATGCGCCGATTGACATGCTGCAAGGGCATATCCACATAGGGCACCAGGCGCTCCCCATGCTGGAAGAGCTCGATCAACTCGTCCGTAAAATTCCAGGGATACATATATAATAGGCGCACCCACTCGATCTCCGTGGCTTCTTCCTCCAGCCTTCGCAACAATCGCACCAGGTAGTCGCGATTCGTTCTCGGGTCGAGGTCGATGCCGTAGCTCGTCATATCCTGGGCGACCAGGATGATCTCTTTGACCCCGGCTCGACCCAGCCTTTTCGCCTCCGCCACCACGTCATCGATGGTCCGACTTTTCTGCTTGCCCCGGATCTTGGGGATGATGCAGAAGCTGCACGAGCGCGAGCATCCCTCGGCAATCTTCAGATACGCCGTGCCCCCGCGCACCGTATTCGTGCGCTCCACTTCGTGGTCCATGATGAAGCTTCCCGGCTGGATATAGCTCTTTTGCTCCAGCTTGCCGTGAAGTGCATCATTGATCGCCGTAAACGTCTTCGTCCCCAAGATGGCGTCCACCTCCGGAATCTCCACCTCCAGATCCCCGGAATAGCGCTGGGACAGACACCCCGTGACCACCACCTTCGACAATTGCCCGCGCTTTTTGCGCTCCACCATCTCCAAAATGGTGTCCACCGACTCCTCCTTTGCGGCGTCGATGAATCCACAGGTATTGACCACCACCATATCGGCCTCGGCGGCATCCTCCACCATCTCGAAGCTTTGATCGTTTTGGATCTTTGCCACCATCACCTCGGAGTCGACCCGATTTTTCGGACACCCCAGAGACACCATATGTACTTTTTTCGTCATCCGTCTTCCTTTCGAGAGCCCCTTGCCGCATCTGTGTAATCGAATCACTGCAACCAATCAATCCCGCCACCTCTCGTCGTCTTGCTCCCACATCACCCCTAACCTCTTCAGTGCGTCCAACTCCAAGAGCTGTTCCCCGAAATCATCGCACATCAATTTTGTCGCCTCCCCGGAGTGCGCCCACATTCGCTTTGCCGCGATCTGACTCATCTCATCGAGCTTCAACAGCCTTTCACAATCTCGCTCTGTCCCCCCGGGCTCAAACCAGCGCTGGACTCGCTCCAAAAATCTCTCGCGCTGCCCCTGGGTCTCGAGATTCGGCACCGTGGCGATGAGATCCAAAAAAGCATCCTCACTGGTGCAATAGGCGATCTCCTTTAGCACCGTCCGACATTGCAGGGCGACTTCCTCATCACTGGACGCCAGGCGTTCGGACTCATCACCCATCGCCGCCTCCACCTCGTCATAGGGCTCGGTGACCGCCGTGATGGTCTCCCAGGGCTCCCCCTTCGCTCCGTTGAGATTCAGCGGCTCGGCGACCTGAAATGCCTCCACGTGCATGGGCGCATCTGCGCTGAGGCCCCCTTCGCTGTCCGAACACATTCCCGTCCCCAACAATGCCCCACCGCCTATCAACGCCACCACTACTGCGGCGACGACGATGGCACTGTGGGGGAGTGCCGCTACCCGCTCGCCAATCATCCCACTCCCTCCAGCACAGCCTGGGCATCGATATCGTATCGTTCGATCTTTCGGTACAGCGTGGTGCGGTCCATTCCCAGAATCTGGGCCGCCTGCGACTTATTTCCCTTGGTTTGTTTTAAGACGAATTCGATATAGTGCGCCTCCAACTCCTCCATCGACGGCATCGTCCCTTCTGCCAATCGAGCCTGAAGGGACAAGATATCCACCGCTGTTCCCTGGCGCACGCTCCCGCGCGCCGCGCCTCGCACCTTCGCAGGGAGATCTTCTGGCGTGATGTGCTCGCGCAGCGCCAGCACGACGGCCCGCTCGATATAATTTCTCAACTCCCGAACATTGCCAGGCCACCCATATTGCATCAGCGCCCGCGCCGCCTCCGGATTCAATCCGATGACATCCCGCTGCGAACGATCGGCAAATTTGTCGATAAAATGCTGTGCCAGGCGCAGGATATCCTTTCCCCGCTCCCGTAGCGCCGGAAGTCCCAACTCAATGACGTTGAGCCGAAAATACAGGTCTTCTCGAAACGAGCCCTCCTGTACTCGTTTCTCCAGATCGCGATGAGTGGCGGCCAGAATCCGCACGTCCACCTTCACCGACCCCTTTCCCCCCACGGGTCGCACCGTCCTCTCCTCCAAGACTCTCAATAACTTCGGCTGCAGACTCATGGGCAGATCCCCCACCTCGTCCAACAACAGGGTTCCCCCGTCGGCCTGCACGAATAATCCCTCCTTGTCCTCTCGGGCATCCGTAAACGCCCCCTTGACGTGGCCGAATAATTCGCTCTCCAATAAATTGTCCGGCAGGGCCGCACAGTTGATCGCCACGAAGGGCTCGTCGCAACGATCGCTGCGATTGTGCAGCGCTCGCGCCACCAGCTCCTTTCCCGTTCCACTTTCCCCTGTGATCAACACCGACGACGGCGTCACAGCGACCCGATCCACCATCGCGAATAGATCGCGCATCACCGCGCTCTCACCGATCATCTCTCCTCTTGCACGACGCTCTCGGTCCACCTGACGCCGCAACCTCTTGACCTCCTCGCCAAGCTGTCTGCGCTCCACCGCCCGGTCAATGGCGATCGTCAACTCGTCGATATCCAGCGGCTTGGTCAGAAAATCGTATGCTCCGGCTCGAATCGCGGCCACCGCCGTCTCCAGACTTCCAAAGGCGGTGAATACGATCACCGGAAGGTCGGGGCGGTGATCGACGAGGCGCTCGCAGAACTCGATTCCGCTTATCCCGGGCATATTTAGATCCGTGACCACCACGTCCACTGATTTCTCCTCTACGGCACACAACGCATCTTCTCCGCTGGTCTCGAATTGTGCACCATACCCTCGCTTTACGAGCCTCTCCACCAGCACTTCACACATGCTGATATCGTCATCGACGATCATCACATCTCCGTTCATCACTCCTCCTTGCGCGGCAATATTACCGTAAATTCCGTACCCTCTTCTTCTCTACTCTCCACCTCGATCCATCCGCCGTGCTCTCGGGCGATTCCGTAGGAAACACTCAGGCCCAGCCCGCTTCCCTGACCGACGTCCTTCGTCGTAAAGAAGGGCTCGAAGATCTGATCGATGACCTCCCTGGAAATGCCCACCCCGTCATCGCCAATCTTGACCGCCACGTACCGCTCCAGATCGCCTTGCTCGGCTTCGGGATGAATCCGCTCCACCTCCTCCACCGAAATCTCCACCTGTCCTCCACCTTGCTCCTCGCAGGCATGCATGGCGTTGACCAACAGATTCGTGAGCACCTGCACGAATTGATCGGCATCGATCTCTCCCACCAACTCCGTGTCGCGAGCCTCCATCCTCATCTGGACGCCCTTCTTTTCGGCAATGGGCTTTATCAACTCCAGCGCCTGAGTCACCACGGCCGTCACCTTCATCTCTTCGGTGCGCAATGAACGCACCCGGGCGAAGTCCATCAATTGACCGATGATTCTGCTGATGCGCTCCGTCTGCTCGCCGATGATGGCTGCACAGGCCCGCGCTTTGTCTCCCTCCACCTCTGCATGCTCGATCATCTTCGTGCGCATGGAGATGACGTTTAGCGGCGTTCCCAATTCGTGGGCCAACCCGGCCGACAGAGTACCCACCGTCTTGAGGCGATCGGCGTGGCGTAACTGCTGCAGTGCAGCGATCCGGGCTGACGTCTCCTCCCGAAGACGCCCTCTCGTCGACGCCAACTGGTCGCTCATCAGATTCATCTCTCGGCCCAACTGACTCAACTCGTCATGCCCCCTCAACTCCAGCGGCGTCTCCAGATCCCCCCTTCCAATGGCCCGCGCCTTGCCGATCAACGCCTCTACGGGACGGGCGATGAATAACAGACCCGTCACCCAGGCGATCGCCGCCGCCAGCAATATGATCAGGATCGTCGTCGTCGCGATTCGAAGCTTCGAATCCTCCACGTAGGCCTGCTGACGCTCGAAGGACTCCGACAACTCCAGGGCCCCTATCCTCTCTCCGCCCAGCACCACCGGCACATAGGTATAGAGCCTTCCTCCGTGAATCTGATCGCCGTCGATCCAGCTCACCGCCTTACCCCTGGCGAGTTTGCTGCCCGTCTCCTCCGGAGCCTCGGGGCGAATTCGTTCCGGCGTCTCCACATCGGCCCACACCCAGCGAATTCGAATCCGCTCATCCGCTTCGTTCGAGCTGCGCACCAGCTCATGGGCAAAACCTTCCCCGAAATCTCCCCAGGCCTGCCCGATCATCACCGCCAAGGGTTGGGCAATCGCATAGTGATCGCGGCGCATCTGGGACTCGAAGAGCTCCGTCTCCCGCTCCACATTTGTCATCCCATGCCAGGCCATCACCAGACAGATGCCGCCGATGAAGAAGACCGTGATCTTGAATGTCAGCCGCATTGAATTCTCTTCGCCTAGTAACGCCCACTATCACCACAGACCATTCCAGAATCATGCCGACCGCTGTGGCCTCTCATCTCTTCCTCGCCACGCCCCCTGCGCCAGCAGCACCGGGGAACCAGCGCCCTCTCCCGCTTCTGGCCCCACGGCCACGTCGCCCGTGCTCAGACTGAATACTGCTGTCGTATTTTGCAACATGTGGTGCATGGCCACGCATTTCATGAGCACCGTCTACGCAGCTTTCACCATCGATTTGATGACCATCCGTCAGCCCCTCCTGACAAATCCCTGACGCCACAACGGCTTATCCGCCATGCCGCGCTTTTTACCCGCTTTCTTCAAAATCTGGCACGCAATGTGAATACATCTCAAGCCCGTCGGTATTCACGGGTGATCTCGAGCAGACGCCCAACAACAAACCCTGTTCCCGAACGTCCACGTCTCCTCGAGATCGTCCCGTGCGTACCGCAACCTTTTTTCGTTTTTCCGATTAGGAGTCGCCTGTTGCGGCTCAACCATGAGTGGTCGGCCCCTCCTTCTTCACGAAGAGGTGTCGGCACTCACCAGACGCCGAGCCAGCGGGGTCCCCGACCACCTCGTTGTTTCGGCGTCGTTTTCTTTCTTGGCTCAGTTCCTAGCTTTCTTTGACGGGATCTCCATTTCACATCCTTTGGGGGGAATCGGATGGACTTGTCGCGAATCACTTCGTCATATTCGACTGTCGTCGCCGTCGTCCTCCTCTGCGCCCATTTCTTCGCCGGCTGTGACGAGGGCACCATCAACCCCGGCGGGGAAACCGCCGCCGCCTCGACCTTCGACCATTCTCACGCACAGATATGGGTCGACGAGGTTCTGTTTCGCCTCGAGGACGACGCTATCGATCCTCCCCGTGCCTCGCGCATCCTGGCCTACGTCGGGCTCGGAATTTACGAGTCGACCATCGACGGCAGCTCTTCGCGCATCACCCTCGGAGACCAGCTCAACTCCTTCGACGCTCCACCGGCTCTCGACGCGGAGGAGACCTACGATATACCCACAATTCTTCACGCCACTGTGGGTCACCTCGGTCCCCTCCTCTTTGAAGAGCCCGATAGCGCCGACCACCTCGCCATCGTCGGCGACGAACTCATCGAGGAACGACGCCAAGACGGCGTCGACGACGACGTCATCTCCGCCTCCATAAACCGAGGAATTCTCCTCGCCGAAATCCTCTACGCACGGGCTCTCAACGACGGCTACCACCAACGAAACGACGATGACTTCTCTCATCCCGGCGGAGAATACGCCTGGGTACCCACCGGGGATTTCGACTACCCTCTGGAGCCAAATTGGAATGCTCTTCGCCCCTTCGCCCTGCCCGACGTCGACGCCTGTAAACCACAGCCCCCTCCCGAATTCTCCACCGACGAAGACTCCCTCTTTTTTCGGGAGGCTTTCGCCGTCTGGGAGACCTCCCAGGCGCTGAACGACGATCAAATCGCCATCGCCCACTTCTGGGCCGACGACCCGGGAGTGACGGCCACCCCGCCGGGACATTGGATGGCCCTGGCCGCTCAACTCGCCGGGGACCTCGAACTAGACCTGGACGAAACGGCGGAGCTCTTCGGACTTCTCGGCGTCACCATGGCCGACGCCTTCATCTCCTGCTGGGACGAAAAATACCGCTCCTACCTGCTGCGCCCCGTCACCTATATCAATCGCTATATCGACGACGACTGGCAGCCCCTCATCAACACCCCGCCCTTTCCGGAATATACCTCGGGCCACTCCAACGTCTCCGCCGCCTCGGCCCACATCCTCGAGACACTCCTGGGCGACCAATCCTTCGAAGACCACACCCACGCCCACCGCGGAATCTCCGCCCGCAGCTTCCAGAGCTTCCGGGACGCCGCCCGGGAAGCCGCCAACTCCCGCCTCTACGGCGGAATCCACTATCCGGTAGGCAACGAACAGGGGCTCATACAGGGACGCTGCGTCGCCGACCAGGTCCTCGACGCCGTGGACACGACCGAATAAGCGCCAACCTAACGGCTCCCAGCACCCGATCCCCCCATTGACGCCTCCTCCCCACTTTTCTACTGTCCGGAATCAATCGCCTTCGCTGCCCCTTATGGCTTGCAGCCAGAGGGCCATCGACTTCAGCGTCGAGTGGAAATAGACTCCGGAAATACAGCCCGCACCATGACCACCTCAGCTCACACCTCGCCAGACCCCCACGCCCACGATGGCGATCGAAACGACATGCCTTCTGTCGGCCAGCGTCCTGGCCGCCGCGTCTTCATCGAGACCTACGGCTGTCAGATGAACCTCGCCGACAGCGAATTGATGGGCGGCGTCCTCGCCAACAGCGGCTATACGGCCGCTCCCAATCACGCCGAGGCCGACGTCATCCTCATCAACACCTGTGCGGTGCGCGCGAACGCCGAGCAGCGCGTCTTCGGACGCCTCTCCCACCTGTTGCAATACAAGCACGAGCGCCCCGAAGTCTTACTCGGGGTTACGGGCTGTATGGCCGAACGCCTTCGCGAGGACATCACCGAGCGCGCTCCCTACGTCGACCTCGTCGTCGGACCCGACGCCTATCGACGGCTGCCTCAGCTTCTGGAAGAAGCCCAGGAGGTGGACAGCGATCCCGTCGTCGACGTCAAGCTCGACCGCAAAGAGACCTACCGGGGCCTGGAGCCGAAGCGCCAGCCCGGCATCAGCGGATGGGTCAGCGTCCAGCGCGGCTGCGACAAATTCTGCACCTTCTGCATCGTTCCCTTCGTCCGCGGCCGCGAGCGCGGCGTGGCCCCCGATGAGGTCCTTCGCCAATGCCACGACCTGGCCGAACGCGGCTATAAGGAGGTCACCCTCCTTGGCCAGACCGTCAACTCCTACCGCCACGAAGATAGGGACTTCGCAGACCTATTGGAGATGATCGTCGCCGTCGACGGCATCGAGCGCATCCGCTTTACGTCGCCATATCCCACCGATTTTACGCCGAAGCTCATCGAGACCATGGCGACCCACGACGAGATCTGTAACTACCTGCACCTTCCGCTTCAGTCCGGCTCCGAGGCGGTGCTCGAGCGCATGAGGCGCCGCTACACAGCCGCTGAATTTCTCCAACTCGTCGACGACATCCGACGCGCCATCCCCGACATCGCCATGTCCACGGACGTCATCGTCGGCTTTCCCGGCGAAACCGAAGAGGATTACCACAAGACTGTGCAATTCCTCGAAGAGATTCGCTTCGACTTCGCCTATCTCTTCAAATACTCCGAGCGCGACGGCACCTATGCTGCCCGCAACCTCGAAGACGACGTCGCCGAAGACACGAAGGGACGCCGCCTCTCGGATCTGATCAAGCTCCAGGAGTCCATCAGCTCCGAGGTCTTCGCCTCCCACATCGGGCGCACCCACCGGGTGATGGTCGAAGGGCCCAGCAAGCGCGACGTAACGGATTTGTGCGGACGCACCGACGACTTCAAGACGACCGTCTTCCCCGACCCGGAAGACCAGGATCTCTCCCCCGGCGACTTCGTCGACGTGCGCATCGACGACGCCACCAGCCACACCCTCCTCGGCACCTTTGTGGGCCGCTGAGAAGCCGATTTGACAAAGACCGCCTGATGGCGGATTAATTCCGGACCGCGCGCGCGTTTGTCTTCGCGCGTCCCGCTGAACCCCACGGAGTATTTTACGATGTCCCAGAACTTCATCTTTACGTCCGAATCCGTCTCCGAAGGCCACCCCGACAAGATCGCCGACCAGATCTCCGACGGCATCCTCGACGCCATTCTCGCTCAGGACAGCCACGCCCGCGTGGCCTGCGAGACCGTCGTCAACACCGGCCTCGCCCTTCTCTTCGGCGAAGTCAGTACGTCGGCACATATCGATTATGCGAAGGTGGCGCGGAACACGATCGAACAGATCGGCTATGACGACCCGTCGCTGGGCTTCGATTTCCGCTCCTGCTCGGTGATGATCGCCCTCGACGAACAGAGCCCCGACATCGCCCAGGGAGTCGACACCGAGCACGGCGTCGTCGACGAACAGGGCGCCGGCGACCAGGGTCTTATGTTCGGCTTTGCCTGCGACGAGACCGACGAGTTGATGCCCATGCCCATCGTCTTCGCTCACCGCCTGGTCAAACGCCAGGCCACGGTGCGTAAAAACGAGATCGTCGACTTCTTCGGCCCCGACGCCAAAAGCCAGGTCTCCATCCGCTACGAAGACAACAAGCCCGCAGCCATCGACGCCATCGTCCTCTCCACCCAGCACGCCGCACAGGTCTCAATGGACCAGGTCCGAGAGGCCGTCATGGAGACCATCATCAAAGAGGTCCTCCCCGAGGAGCTCCTCCACGAAGATACGGCCTTCCACATCAACCCCACCGGAAAATTCGTCATCGGCGGCCCTCAGGGAGACGCCGGGCTGACGGGTCGCAAGATCATCGTCGACACCTACGGCGGCATGGGCCGCCACGGCGGCGGCGCCTTCAGCGGCAAGGATCCCAGCAAGGTCGACCGCTCCGCCACCTATATGGCCCGCTACGTGGCCAAGAATATCGTCGCCGCCGGCCTGGCTTCCCGCTGCGAGGTCCAGCTCTCCTACGCCATCGGCGTCGCCGAACCGGTGAGCATCATGGTCGACACCTTCGGCACCGGCACCGTCGCCGAAGAGGAGATCGAGGCCGCCGTACCCCGCCACTTCAACCTCAAGCCGGCGGGCATCATCAAGTCTCTCGATTTGCTTCGGCCCATCTACCGCGAGACCGCCGCCTACGGACATTTCGGCCGCTCCAAATTTGCCTGGGAGCA
>SLPW01000583.1 GCA_007131755.1 Myxococcales bacterium
ATAGCACTCGTATCACAACATCGAATGAGTGGGTTTCGAACCGAAATTCTTGTGTGAAAATTGAGTTTCTCAAAGGAGATGGTAATGAAAACGACGGCATCACTTGACGAGGCAATGACCGGGCGCGTCTTCACTCCCGGCGATGAAGACTACGATCGGGTCCGTAGAGTCTGGAATGGCACCATCGACATCACGCCCGCCGTCATCGCCCGATGTCGAGACACGGAGGACGTGGTTCGAGCGGTCGAGTTTGCCCTGGACCACAACTTGGATGTCTCGATTCGTGGAGGCGGACATAACGTCGCCGGCACGGCGCTGGTAGAGGACGGCCTCGTCATCGATCTGACCGAGATGCGAGAGGTCGAGATCGACGCCGACCGTCGCGTTGCCCGGGTGCAGGGTGGCGCCACGCTCGCCGACGTCGACGGGGCGACCTTCGAGTACGGTCTGGTCACTCCGTCGGGCTTTATCTCCGATACGGGAATCGCCGGGCTGGCGCTAAAGGGGGGAATGGGCCATACGATGCGGAGATTCGGCCTGACCTGCGACAATATCGTGGCAGTCCGGCTGGTCACGTCCGACGGTGAGGTCCGAAGGGTCACCGAGGACGATACCGATCTGATGTGGGCTCTACGTGGGGGACCGCTCGATCTGGGCGTGGTCACGGAGTTCGAGTTTCGACTCCATCCCATCGAATCGGAGGTGCGGTTGATCCTCAGCGCGTTTCCGGCCGAAGAGGGCGTGGAGATGAATCGCTTCCTGACGGAATTGATGGACGATGCGCCGCGCGAACTGGGGTTGGTATCCTTTTATGCCTCTTTTCCCGATGACGACGATCTTCCCCGCGAAATTCGGGATCGAGAGGCCATTGTTCTGTTCGGGATGTACAGCGGCGACCGCGACGGCGAAGTCGTCGCTTCGATCGTCGAACATCCCCACTCGCTCGCCGACATGGGGGGATGGATGAGCTATCCCGAGGCGCAGTCGGTGCTCGACGAGGAGTACCCCGACGGGATGCGCTACTACTGGAAGTCGCTATATCTCGACGATGTCGACGATGAGGTCCTGCAGATCATCGATCGCTACGGCCGCGACCGGCCCTCACCGGAGACGACGCTCGACCTCTGGACGATGGGCGGGGCCGTTGAAGATTTCGGCGCCGACAAATCGGCCTTTGCCGGTCGCAACGCCTCTTACATGGTCGCCATCGAGGCCAACTGGGTGGATGCCGATGACGACGAAGGGTGCATTCGCTGGGCCCGTGAGGTGTTTGATGCGCTCCGGCCGTATTCTCGGGGCGGAATCTACATGAACTTCCCCGGGAGTCGCGAAGAGAGGAACGACGCCATCGATCAACTCGACGATCCAGTGCTCGAGCGACTCAGAACCGTACGAGATGGGATCGATCCTCATCGGTTATTCACACCTGCGTGAACGGCGGAGCGATGCTAAGGACCCGGGTTTTTGGAGACGATGGTCTCCCGGCCATCGGCAGTCCCGCCGCACACCCCGCACGGCCGAGAGGAGCACAACCCGTCATCCAATACCCAACGTCGAGCTGTTTGCAGCGTAATCAGCGAGGCTCCGTGGGCTCTATCGCGGCTCCGTGTTCCAGCGCTCATTTTTCGCGTACAGTGGCTCTGCGCTCCGCCTACAGCGCCTTCGCGTACAGCGCCTCCTTGCTTCGCGACGAAAGAAGCCTGAGCCCGGGATTGTGATGGAGACCAGTGGCACTCGACAGAAGTCTTAAACCACTCTTCGGCGGTTCTGAACGACGATCTTTTTACCGTCCAAGCTCGACGATACACATATATCGCCTCGCTTTGACGGCTTCGACCTCGTCGCTCAGTCCTCGCCGAATACGGCTCAGGACTTCCGCCGAGCACCACTAGAAGTGTGTCACATTTGTGTCTAATATATGTAATGAATGTCATGCTCCACGGGAGGCCACCATGTCCACCGCCCCGAAAGAAGCGCAGATCCTCGACATCGAGCCCGACGACGAGATGGAACAGCACATCCGCGAGGGCTTTTCGCATCAATCGCTCGATGCGCTTCAGCGCTTTTTGGACGTCTCGCAAGCGGAGTTGGCGCAGGCTCTTGGAGTCAGTCGCCAGACGGTCATTCGCAATAAGAAGAAGCGCGGGAGTCATCTGTCGGCACAGATGTCGGATCAACTCTATCGCGTCGCCCGGCTGACGCGGCGGGCGGTGGAGGTCATCGGAAGCAGGGAGGGAGGGGTGGCGTGGCTTAAGCGGCCGAACGCCGCGCTCGGAGGTCATCGTCCGCTGGGTCTGCTCGATACGGACGCTGGCTGCCAGAAGGTCTCCGACGTATTGGGACGCATCGAGCACGGAGTCCATAGTTGATCCGGGCCTGGCGAATTACGGACGAAAAATACGCCCGTAGGGCCTTCGATGGCGAAGGCGCGCGGCGCTACGGAGGACGCTGGAACCACAAGGGTTCCTCCGCCGTCTACACCTCGGACAGCCTCGCACTCGCCGCGTTGGAGCAATTGGTGCACTCGAGCGCCGAGATTCCTCTGTCTCCCCGCGTCGCCATCTCCGTAGACATCCCAACAGATCTGGCGATTACCGTCATCTCGCCATCGGAGCTTCCCGAGGGCTGGAGGCGCACCGACGGCGTGGAGGCGTTGAAAGAGCGTGGCACCCGGTGGCTCGATGCCGGGGAGACGGCAGTGCTGTCGGTACCGTCGGTGATCGTACCAAAGGAGCTCAACTACGTGCTCAACCCGGAGCATCCGGACTTCGGGAGGATCGAGATCGGCGGGCCGGAGGTTTTTGAATTCGATCCGCGGTTGTTGAGTTGACGTCCCACTAGGCAAACCACCAGGGGGTTGACCGTTTTGGGTATGCGACGCTTGTCCCCCCGG
>SLPW01000486.1 GCA_007131755.1 Myxococcales bacterium
ATGAACCACAGAGAGCGAGCCGGGGGTGGGTCTTGGCGTCGGTGGTGTGGGGGACTGTTGTGGCGGTACCGAAGGTGGGGGAGGCAGCGCAATTTGGTGAAGCCCCGTCGGTGGCCACCTATACGGCGATTGCGCTGGGATTGGTCGTGGTCAGTGCCGTGCTGGCGATGTTGGCGCTGAATCTGGTCCATCATTTTCGCTTCGTCGGTGAAGAAGTGCATATGCGCATACGCCGACATTTTCAGGTAATCTTCGGAAGCGCTTTCTTATTGGCGCTGGTGACTCCCTATGTGGCGCTGAATTTCTCGCCCATGGCATTGCTCCCCTTTTTGGCAGCAGCAGGGCTCGTGGTCTCCGCCTGGGCGTGGGCCGCCGGCGGGAGCGACGGGGACCTGGTGGTGGGTGACGGGTGAATTGACCGATGGGGTCCGGCGTCGTATCGTGGAGAGGACGTGCAGTCGACCTTTTCCGGTTCATCGCCGGACACTTCTTCACCATCGGGGTCCATGCAGCACTTCTTCTGGCTCGTCAACAAATACTGGGGAATGATCCTGGCCGCAGTCATCGCCCTGAGCGTGATCTTGTGTGCCGGCAAGTGGGCCTGTCCGGGCGACGAGGTGGTCGCCGACGGGGAGACCTTCGTGGTGTTGCTGGACTCCTCTCCGGCAGGGCTGGATCCGCGGTTTTCCACCACCCATGCCAGCGCGCAACTGGTGGGATTGCTCCACGAGGGGCTCATCTCGACGGACACACCGGATGGGACGATGGAGCACCGGCTGGCCGAAGAGATCGAGCAGACGAGCCCGACCCGATACGAGGTGAGACTTCGCGGCGACGCCCTGTTCCACGACGGGGTGCCTGTGACGTCGGATGACGTGGAATATACGTATATGACTCTGCCGGAGGTCCGATCGCCGCTGGCGGGGACGGCGGCACATATCAAGCGCTTCGACATCATCGACGAGTACAATTTCGTCATCACCCTTCACGATGTGCACGCCCCTTTTATGAACGATCTTAGCATGGGGATTTTGCCACGCCATCGCTGCGAGGAGGAGCCGGTGGTGACGCCCTTTCCCCAGATCTTTCCCTTCTACGTATCGAGCGGCCTTTGTTTCGAGCCCGTCATGTCGCCCGTGGAGCGAGGAGCGGGAATCGTGCCCGTAGAGGGCGACGCGCCATATCAGGGGCGCTGGGCGGGGTATACGGATCGGCTGTGGGCGCCGGGATGTTCGGTGGTCTACAATATCCAGCGAAGCAATGTCTGTCCGGGCGATCCGGTGGGGGCGGGAGCCTTCGAATTCGTAAGGCGCGAAGGCGGGTTGTACGTCGAGTTCAAGGCCTTCGACGACTACCTCGACGGCCGTCCCCATATCGACCGCCTGGCCTTTCGGGTGATCCGCGACGACAACGCCCGGATTCTGGCCCTTCTGGGAGGGACGGCCGATCTGGCACAAAACGCGGTGTCGCCGATGATGATGCCCGTCGTCGAGGATACGCCGGGTCTGCAGGTGGAGGGGGCGCCGTCGTTTAAATACACCTATCTGGCGTTCAACCTGGAGGACCCCCATCTAAAACACCAAAAAGTGCGTCAGGCCATCGCCCACGCCATCGATCGAGAGCGGATCATCGAGTACAAATTCGCGGGCACGGCGAGGCTATCGACAGGGATCTTCGTGCCCGAGCATTGGGCCTATGAGGGGGACGTGGCCACCTACGACTACGATCCGGAGAGGGCGCGACAATTATTGGACGACGCCGGGTTCCTGGCCCAGGAAGGCGAACCACGCTTTGAGTTGGAATTTAAGGTCTCGGCCAATAATTTTCGTCGCTCCCTGGCATTGTTGATCGCTCAACAGCTTGGCGAGGTGGGCATCGACGTGCGGGTGCGGGCCTATGAGTGGGGGACGTTCTTCGACGATATCCGAAGCCGAAATTTCCAGCTCACCACCTTGCAGTGGCCCTCCGTGCAGGAGCCGAATCTCTTGCGATGGATCTTTCACTCCGACAATATCCCCACTGCCGATGCTCGGGCCGCCGGGGCAAATCGGGGCGCCTATCGAAATGATCGGGTCGACGAATTGTTGGACAGGGGGAAGCGCGAGCCCGATCGGGAGCGTCGAAAAGAAATTTATGCCGAGGTCCAGCAGATCCTCGCCGAGGAACTTCCCTATATTTCACTGTGGCATGAGGACAACGTGGCCGTGTTGCGCGAAGGGGTGGAGGGATATTATACGACGCCCAACGCCTATTTCGACGCCCTTCGCACGGTGAGACCGGCTCCAACGGATCGTTGACGCTACTCTGGAGGAATACAGCGCATGGATGGCGAAGACAGTGCTCAACAGCCAGAGGAGATGGCGAGTCCGCGCCCCGGGTCGATGAGTCGCGATGTGATGACCGTTGCCATCGTCTCCATCGTGGCTTTGATGCTGGGGTTGAATCTATTCTTATTTTTCGATGATGGCGAAGGGGTAGAAGGTGAAGAAGCGCCGAATTTCGTACTCCCCGTGCTGGACAGCGAGGAGTCGAAGGAGTTGGCGCAGTACCGAGGTCAGGTGGTGTTGATGGATTTCTGGGCCACCTGGTGTCCTCCTTGCTACGATCAGGTGCCGGCGCTGGATGAGGTGGCCCGGGACCCGCAGTTCAAGGATCGGGTGGAGATTTTTTCCATCAACGTCGATCCCCCGGCGGAGGAGCGCGAGGAGTTGATACGCAGCTTTATGGACGAAGTGGAGGCGACGTTGCCACCACTTATCGACGACGGAGAGGTCCAGCGATTGTACGGCGCGACGACGATTCCCACCCTTGTCGTGGTGGATCCGACGGGACGGGTGGTGCACGTCAGTCAGGGAGTGCACGACGCGCAGCGCCTGGGCGAGCTCATAGGCGAAGCGGAGAGCCCATGAGAAGTCGTGATTTCACTGCCGAGGAGCGGAGGTGCGTAAATTATGGTGACGAGCTTGGCCTGATGGCGCATCGTGGAGTAAGCTGGAGTCCCTCGACCGCAAAATATGCACCCGTGGAGTAGAGCGAATGGGCGAACAAGAAGTAAAGGGTAAGGTCGACGGCGAAGAGCTTCGCCATTTTATGCGAAAGCTTCTTCGCGACGTCCACGCCCTGGAGAAGATGCTCGATGAGGGGATGATCGAGTCCGATGTTCGTCGCATCGGGGCGGAGCAGGAGATGTTCCTGTTGGACTCAAGCTTTCATCCGGCGCCGCTGGCGTTGAAGTTGTTGGAGCACGTCGACGACGAGCGGCTGACGACGGAGCTGGCGATCTTCAATCTGGAGTTCAACCTCGAGCCCCTTCCCTACGGAGGAGACTGCCTGAGAAAGATGGAAGAGTCCATCGACGAGGTGCTGCAGTCGGTGCGCCAGGCGGCACACAAGGAGAACGGGCATGTGGTGCTGACCGGGATTTTGCCCAGTCTTCGCAAGTCCGATTTGAGCCTGGACAGCATGACGCCCATGCCCAGGTACCGGGCCTTGAACGACGCTCTGACTCGATTGAGGGGAGGGGATTACGAATTTTATATCAAGGGGGCCGACGAGTTCATCGTCAAGCACGATTCGGTGATGCTCGAGGCCTGCAATACGTCGTTTCAGGTTCATTTTCAGGTGGGGCCCGACGAATTCTCGAAGCTATATAATATCGCCCAGGCCGTGGCCGGTCCGGTGATGGCCGTGGCCTGCAACAGCCCCCTCTTATTCGGAAAGAGGTTGTGGCACGAAACGCGGATCGCTCTGTTTCAGCAATCCATCGACACCCGGCCCACCCGTCATCATCTGAGGGAAAACAACCCGAGGGTGACCTTCGGAAACGAATGGATCAACGACTCGGTGTTGGAGATCTTTCGAGAGGATGTCGCCCGTTTTCGCCTCCTCTTCGCCATGGATATCGAAGAGGATCCCATCGATGTGATCGAGGCCGGGGGAGTTCCGGCGCTGAAGGCGCTGTGTCTGCACAATAGCACCGTCTACCGCTGGAATCGGCCCTGTTACGGAATTCTGGACGGAAAGCCCCATCTTCGTATCGAGAACAGAGTGCTTCCTTCGGGGCCGACGCCGGCCGACGAGGTGGCCAACGCGGCGTTCTGGTTCGGTCTGATGGCGGGGACGGCCGGGGCCTATCCAGATATCCGCGAACATCTGGCCTTCGACGAGGCCAAGAATAATTTTTTCACCGCCGCTCGCCACGGTCTGGACGCCCCCATGACCTGGATAGGTGGCGAGAGCGGAACGGCCCGCGAGGTCATTCAATCCACGCTGATTCCCCTGGCGAGAGAGGGGTTGGAGTCCAGCGGGATCGACAGTGGGGATATCGATCGCTACCTGGGGATGATCGAAGAGCGCGCCAAGCGGCGGCGTACCGGGGCGAGCTGGCTTCTGGAGTCGTTCAACGAGTTGAGCGACAGTCTTCCCATGAGCGAAAAGCTCAGCGCCCTGACGTCGGCGATGGTCAAGCGCCAGACCGACGGGCAGCCCGTTCACGACTGGGCCCCGGCGTCGGTAGAGGAGCGAACCACCTGGCGCGACAATTATCTTCGCGTCGAGCAATATATGTCCACCGATCTGATCACCGTCAACGAGGACGAGCTCATCGACCTGGTGGCCAGCGTGATGGACTGGCAGCACCTGCGCCATGTTCCGGTGGAGGACAACGAACAGCGGCTGGTGGGTCTGGTGACGCGGCGCACGATGATGCGCACCCTGGCGAGCGGAAAGTTCCGAGAAGACGAACCGGTGCCGGTGTCGTCGATCATGTTGGAGGACGTCATCACGGTGACCCCCGAAACCCGCAGTCTGGAGGCCATCAAGCTCATGGCGGAAGAGCAGATCTCCTGTCTGCCCGTGGTCCAGGACGATCGGCTGGTGGGAATCGTCACCGAAAGAGACTTTATGGACATCGCCCGCGATCTGCTGGAGGAGAAGCTTCGGGGCAATGATCCGAAGGAAGACGGGGATGAATAAATAAGATTAGCCAGAGGCTCGATCTTTTTTGGCGAAGTGGCCAATCAAGAGGCGGCGGGCGTCTTCGAAGATCAGGAATGTACAGGGGACGAAGAAGAGGCAGATGACGGCTCCGAAGAGGATGCCGAAGCCGAGGCTGATGGCCATGGGAATTAGAAATTCGGCCTGAACACTCCGCTCGAAGATCATGGGGGTCAGCCCGATGAAGGTGGTGGCAGCGGTGAGGACGATGGGGCGAAATCGGCGGCAGGCGCCATCGATGATCGCCTCCTCGGGGCCGGCTCCTTGCTCGGAGAGCTGGTTGGCCTTGGAGAGCAAGATAAGTGAGGCGTTGACCACTACACCGGCGAGGGCGATCATTCCCATAACGCTCATAAAGCTCAGTCCGTAGCCCATCAAGATGTGGCCCACCACGGCGCCGATGCAGCTAAAGGGGATGACCACCATCACCACCAGGGGCTGGAGATAGGAGCGGAAGGCAAAGCTCAGCAGGATATAGATGGCAAAGAGAGCCAGGAACATGGCAAAGAGCAGTTGGCTCATCGCCTGTTCCTGTTCGCGTTGCTCTCCGCTGACCGACCATTGCAGGCCGGGATATCGCTCGGTGATCTCGTCGATGGGGCCGGCGCCAAGGGTTTGCATTACCTCGTTGCCCGTGGTCACTCCGTCTTCGAGAGAGGCGGTGACGTTGACGATACGCCGACCCTCGAAGCGCTGGATACTCACCGGCCCGCGCCCGCGATGAATTTCGGCGGCCTGCGATAGGGGGACCTCGCCGCCGCTGTCGGTGCGCAAGATCATATTTTCGATGGAGTGCTCCGATTGACGCTCTTCGGCGGGCCGGCGTACGTAGACACGGATTTCGTCGCGGTCGCGCTGAAGTCGAAGGGCCTCGACGCCGAAGAAGGCCGCACGAAGCTGGCGCCCCATCGACGCCTCGGTCAGTCCCAGATGGCGGGCCTCGGGTCGTAGCTTGAGGTCGAGCTGCTCTTTGCCCTCGCTGACGCCACTGTCGACATCGGTGACTCCCTGTAAGGAGTACAGATGGGAAGCCAACTCTTCGGCGGCCAATTCCAGAGCATGGGTATCGCTATGATGCAGGTCGATGCTGATCGGCGGCCCCGTGTCCAGGCCGGAGGAGTATTCGAAGATCAGCGCCTCGACGCCGGGGATTTCGCCCACCTTTTCGCGCCAGACCTCGGTGAATTCGGTGGTGGTGAAGTCGCGCTGGTCGCTGGAGACGAGATCGACGGACATGCGCGCCAGGTGGCTGCGGGCGCCGGGGGCGTTTCCGGTGGGCCCGGATCCGGGGAGGCCGCGGCCATGTTCGATGAGGATGCCATGGTGGATGGTCTCGTCGTCGCCCATCTCCTCAATGGCGGCCAGCGCCGCCTGATGGACCCGATGGGCGACCTGGTGGGTCTGTTCGGCGTCGGTGCCAAAGGGCATTCGGATGTTGGCGGCCGCCGTATCGCCCTCGACGGGGGGAAAGAATTGAAAGGCGATGCGTCCGCTGAAGACCACGGCGGCGATGAGCATCAACACCGCAATGCCCGTGGCCATGGTGAAATATCTCAGGGAAAGAGCTCGGTGCAGGGCGGGACGAAAGCGGTGGACGATAAAGGAGTCCAGGCCATCTCCAAAGCGGCTCTGTGCCTTCATGACAGTCGCCAAAAAACCCTTCCACTCCCCGGGCTTCGATCGAGCCAGGTGGGCAGGCAGGATCACCAGCGCCTCCACCAAGGACAGCACCAATACGAGGATGACCACCACGGGGAGTACGGCGAAGAGGTTGCCCGTGGTGCCGGGGATGGCGAGCAGGGGGAGGAAGGCGACGGCAGTGGTCATCAGGGAAATGCACAGCGGCCCGGCCACCTCACCGACGCCGGCGATGGATGCCGAAAGGGGCTCCATGCCCTCCTGACGTTTGCTGTAGATCGATTCGCCGACGACGATGGCGTAGTCGACGACGATCCCCAGGGTGAGGATGAAGGCGAAGAGGCTGATCATATTAAAGGACACGCCGAATAAGGGCATGAAGATCAGCGATCCCAAAAAGGCGATGGGGATTCCCAGGGTGACCCAGAAGGCGAGTTTAATTTTGAGGAAGAGTCCGAGGACGATGAGGACCAGAATGAGCCCGAGGTAGCCATTCTTCAGCAGAAGGTCGATGCGCTCGGCGAATTCCTGAGACTCGTCCTCGCGGATCTGAAAATAGACTCCCGGCGGCAGATCGTCCTGGTGGGCATCGACATACTCCTGGACGGCCCGGGAGACGTCGAGCGGACTCTGGTCGCCGACGCGGGCGACGATGAGACGGGCGGCGCGATTGTCGTCGTAGAAGGTGTGGCGGTTGAGTTCGCGAAAGTCGTCTTTGATATCGGCGATATCGCCGAGATAGACGGTAGAGCCGTCGGCGTCGGCGATGATGGGGATATCTTCGAAGTCCTGGACGGAGTCCTTTCGTTCGTCCGTGCGAATCAGGATTTCACCGCCCGGGGTGCGAAGGCCGCCGCCGGGCATCTCGACGGCGGCATCTCCGATGGCGTTGGCCACCTGGTGGAGGGTGAGGTCGTAGGCCTGCAGGGCGGACTCGGAGATCTCGACGGAGATCTCGGGAGGGCGCATGCCGGCCAGGGCGATGCGGGTGATGTCGGGGTGGTCGAGGAGTCCTTCGCGGGTCTGGGCGGCGATCTCGCGAATGGTGCGTTCGTCGGCGTCTCCGTGGACGACGAGGGTCAAGACGTTGGCCCGGGCGGTGCGCAACATGATGTTGGGGCGGTCCACGTCGTCGGGGAATGTGGAGATGCCGTCGACGGCGGTCTGGATCTCGCTCATGACCATCTCCTCGTTGGCACCTGCGACCACTTCCACGGTCACACGGCCGCCGCCTTCGCGGCTGATGGAGGAGAGGTTGTCGACGCCGGCGATATTCTGGACGGCGTCTTCCACGGGGCGGATCACCGCCTGCTCCACGTCCTCGGGACTGGAGCCGGAATAGCTCATATTGATGCGGATTTCGTGGAGCTGGTAGTCGGGGAAGACCTTCTGACGGATCTCCTGGGTCATGACGACGCCGCCGACCAGGAAGATGACCATCAACAGGTTGGCCGCCACGGGATGGGCGGCCATGAAGGTCAGAAAGCGATTCGTGTTGTGACCGTCACCCCCGGAAGGATAGGTGTCGCCGGTGCTGCTGTTCACGGCGGATCCCCTTGCGCGTCGTCGCTGTCATCGTCGTCGCCATAGCTGCCATCGTCGTCGTCATCGTCGTCATCATCGTCGTCGTCGCTGTCGCCGTCGCCGTCGCCGTCGATTCGACTATCGTCGTCGTATTGCTCCTGGTCGTCGTCTTCGGGGTCGGCGACGTCCAGGGCCTCGTCGTCGTCGACGGGAGCCAGCTCAACGGGCTCGGCAGGGTCATCGGCGGCGACGACGGCCCCTTCGAGTTCGTCGTCGGCGTCGTATTCCGCGGCGAGGAGTTCGTCCTTCGGTTTCTCAGGGATGTCCATGAAATGTTCGAGCGGCGCGGCCTCTACGTTCAGGGGCATGCCCTCGACGGGGGCCGCGAGGCCGCTGACGATGACGCGCTCGCCATCTTCGAGGCCGCCTTCGATGGCCACCGTATCGGACTGACGCCAGGCGATGTCGACGTCGCGGATCTCCAGCTCGTCTTCGTCGGTGGCGACGAAGATCTGGTCGCCGTTTCGAATGGCCAGGCGTGGAAGTTTGATGACCGACCGGGATTCATCGCCGAAGAGGTGGACGGTGACGAAGGAGCCGAGCAGAAGGGGAGCGTCGCGAAGTACGGGAGTGTCGGGAGCGGGTTCATCGATCTCAGCGATTTCGACGATCTCTTCTTCGGAGATCGAGAATGGATCGGAGACGCTGACCAGAAGTTGAGCGGTGCGGCCGGCGGCGTCCAGATCACCGAGCAGTCGGATGATGTGCCCGTGGTGCTCCACGGCTTCGGCTCCCGATCGATAGTGGATGAAGGCGGCAGATCCCAGGTCGCCGTCGCGTCCCGGGATGGCCAGACGGCCCAGAGCGTCGACGGGTACGGAGACTCGGACCCAGAATTCGTCGAGCGCCACCAGGGTCGCCGCCGCCGTGGAGGGAGAGACCAACTCTCCGGGCTCGATCTCGGCCTGTTGGACAAGGGCCGTAAAGGGAGCCCGGATGCGCGTTCGCTCCAGGTCGAGACGGGCCTGGCGCAGTTTTTGGCTGGCTCGTTCAATCTCGAGCTTGGCCTGTTGTTGTTGCGGTTTGCGAAGGGCCAGGGGAGCCGGTTCTCCATCGGGATTGCCGAAGCGCTGCCACTCCTGTTCGGCCACGACCTGACGGCCCTGCTCCATCTCCAGGTCGGCCCTGGCGAGTTCGACCTCCGTCTCGGCCATCTGCAGGGCGATCTGGTAGTCGCGGGGGTCGATCTGGAGGAGTTCTTCGCCCTCCTGGACCACGCCGCCTGTGACCAGGCCGGGATGGCGTCGGGTCACCCGTCCCGAGACCTGGGGTTGGACGGTGATTTTTCGGGCAGGGACGACGGTGCCCGAGGCCTCGATGAGGGGGCTTGCGGTGACGGTCTGGGCCTCTACGGCGGTGACGACCTGGGCGACCCGGGCGTCCTCGTCGCGATCGGTCTCCACGCCGGACATCAGCAGCAGGGTGCCGATGATGATGCCGATGGCGAGCACGGCGGTGGCGATGAGTCCGTTATAGAGTTTGAGCTGGGCGCTTTTCATCGATCTTCTTTTTCCTGCTGGTCGTCGTCGCTATCATCGCCTCGGGCGGGCCAGTCGCCACCGGCGACGCGACAAAGCTGAATGCGCTGGGACAGAAGGGCGCGGCGGCTGTCCAACTCGGCCGATTGAAGTTGTTGAATACTCTGCAGGGCTGTCAAAACGCGCAGATAATCGAGCATTCCCGCCCGGTAGTGGTCCTGGGCGAGTTCCAGAGCTTCCTCGGCGGCTTCGAGTTGGCGGCGCTGGATCTCGAGGATCTCGTAGATGGCCTGACCTCGAGCCAATGTGTCCTCCACTTCTCGGATCGCCGTGAGCAATACCGACGAGAACTCCAACAGATGGCGTTGCATCACCGCTGCTTCCTCGTCGACGCGGCCCTGAACGCGTCCACCGTCCCACAAAGGTTGGATAATGGTACCGACCACGGAGGCGAAGAGAAAGTCCAGCAGTTCCCCGGGGCTCGTGGCCCGCAGGGCGAGCTCGGAGCCGATGATGAGGCGGGGCAGTTGTTCCTTTAATGCTGCGTCGAGGCGGTGGTTGGCGGCGGTGACGCGCATGCGTGAGGCGGCGACGTCGGGGCGGCGCTCGAGAAGGTCGGCGGGGATGAAGTCAGCGACGGGAGGTGGCTTCTCGGGAAGGCGCCGGGCAAAGGGGGCTTGTGTGAAGCCCGGAGGCTGGCCCATGAGAGTCGCCAGAGCGTGAAGCGTAAGTTCCTCGGCCAGTTCAGCGCTTCGGCGCGATTCGTGAAGCTCCTCGATCTGCTGCTCTTGCTGGACGACGTCGATGGCGCTGGCGATGCCCTGAGCGTGGCGGACCTTGGTCAGTTCGAGGAACGTCTCGGCCACCTCGAGCTGGTCGTCCAATAGACGCAATTCGGTTCGAATGCGGGCCAATTCGTAATATTGTTCCGCCGTCTCCGTGGCCAGGACCATCTTCAGAGCGAAGAGCTCGGCGCCCAGGGCCTCCAGATCGATCTCGTCGGCCGAAAGCTCGGAGCTGATTCGACCCCACAGATCGACCTCGTAGGCAGCGGGAGCGGAGATCTCGAAGCTCGGCTCCCAGCCATCCGGGCTTCGCTCGACCTCCGCTTCGGCCTGAAGATCGATGCTGGGGTAGCGTCGGGAGCGGTTCTGGGCCAACAGCGCCCGCGCCTCGTCGATGCGGCTACGAGCGATGCGAATGTCCAGATTGTGGGTATAGACGATCTCTAGGATCTCTCCCAACCTGGGATCGCCGAAGTCGGTGCACCAGTTGTGGTCGAACTCTTCTCCCTCTTCGACCTCGTGGTGCCAGTCTTCGGGAAGTTCGAAGGTTGGCTCCACTTCCTGGGGCTCATAAGTAGGGGTGGAGCAGGCCGCGACAGACGTGACAAATATTGCGGTGAGAAGCCATGCCAGCGGATTCGCTCGATGTCTCCATCTTTCGCAGCGGCGGGTCGTTTCGGGATACGGCGAATTCATGACTGCGCTGGCGTGGAGACGGTAAAAGCAGGGGGGCAGGTTTAGCTGCGTACCTTCGAGATGTCCAACTACTACCGCACCGGGGCCGGCTTCATCAAGAAAACTAGAGTTTACGGCGGTGGGATCGGCGAACTATCATCGCCGCGTTCGGCGATGGATAATTTTTACTGTCAGCGGTTGATCATCGATGAAAGACTTCGTCCACCTCCACGTACATACTCATTACAGTCTTCTGGACGGCGCGATCCGGATCCCCGATTTGATGCAGCGGCTCGACGAGCTGGGGATGAAGGCCGTGGCCATGACCGATCACGGCAATATGTACGGAGCGGTCAATTTTCAAAAGGCGGCCGAGAAAGCGGGGATAAAGTCCATCATCGGCTGCGAGATATACCTCAATGACGACGCCTTCGACGAGGAGGCGATCCTGTCGGAGAATTATCACCTGACCTTATTGGCGAAGAATCTTCAGGGCTATAAAAACCTGATGTACCTCAACAGCATGGGGTGGCTTCGGGGCCACGATCGGCGCCGGGGCGTCCCGAGTATCGACTTCGAGATCTTGAAGGACAATTGCGAGGGGATCATCTGCCTGTCCGGCGATCTGGGCGGGGAGATAAATCAGGCAATCCTGCGCGGCGATCGGGAGCAGGCAGTACAGATCGCCCGCCGATATAAAGAACTCTTCGGGCCGCAGCACTACTATCTGGAGGTGATGGACAACGCCCTTCCGGAGCAGCAGAAGTGTAACGAGGCGTTGGTGGAATTGGGCGCGCAGTTGGATATCGAATTGGTGGCCACCAACGACTGCCACTATCTGCGCCGCGAGGACGCCCGTGCCCACGGGGTGCTGATGTCCATTCAGCTCGGAAAGACGGTGGATCTAGACAGGATCACCGATCACGGCGTCGATCAGCTCTATGTGCGCAGCGCAGAGGAGATGTGGGAGGCTTTCAGTCATCTGCCACAGGCCTGCGAGAATACGGTGAAGATCGCCGAGATGTGCGACGTGGAGATCCCCCTTGGGGAGATCTACCTTCCTCAATACGACGTGCCCCAACAGTTCGCCGCCCAACACGATATCGACGATCCCAAACAGGGGATTCACCTGTATTTCGAGCATGTGGCTCGGCAGGGATTGGAGGAGCGGTTTCGTGAGCTCGACGAATTGGGCGAAGACTACGATCGCAAGGTCTATGAGGAGAGGCTGCAAGAAGAGATCGATATCATCTGCCAGATGGACTTTCCGGGCTATTTCCTCATCGTTTGGGATTTTATTGACTGGTCCCATCAACAGGGGATCCCCGTCGGGCCCGGACGGGGTTCGGGAGCGGGCAGCCTGGTGGCCTATTCGATGCGGATCACCGACATCGATCCCATGCCCTACGATCTCCTCTTTGAGCGCTTCTTGAATCCGGAGCGGGTGTCGATGCCGGACTTCGATATCGACTTTTGCATGAACCGCCGTGGGGAGGTGATCGACTACGTCACCGAAAAATACGGAGAGGACAATACGGGGCAGATCATCACCTACGGTCAGATGAAGGCCCGGGCATGCATCAAAGACGTAGGAAGGGCCCTGAATTTCAGCTTCGGAGAGACCAATCGCATCGCCAAGCTGGTGCCCGACGAGTTGGGGATAAAACTCGATGAGGCCCTGGAGAAGGAAAAGCGGCTTCGCCAGTTGTGCGACGAAGACGAGCAGGTCGATGCCTTATTTGACATCGCACTGGCGCTGGAGAATTTGAACCGCCAGGCGGGCATCCACGCCGCCGGCTTGGTGATCTCCGAAGATCCCCTGTGGGAGTACGTCCCGGTCTGCCGGGGAGCCAACGGGGAGTACGTCACCCAATACGCCAAGAATGAGGTGGAGGAGGCGGGGCTCGTCAAATTCGACTTTTTGGGCCTGAAGACCTTGACCGTCATCGACGACGCGGTGCGTCTGGTCAATCAACAGCGGGCCGACCGTGGCGAGGAGGCCTTCGAACTCAAGGCCATTCCCCTCGACGACCCGAAGGTCTTCGAACTCATCAGCGCCGGCGACACCACCGGGGTCTTCCAGCTCGAATCGTCGGGATTCCAGGAGCTGTTGAAGAAGCTCAAGCCCTCGACCTTCGAGGATATCGTGGCCGCCGTCGCCCTGTATCGACCCGGCCCCCTGGGGAGTGGCATGGTGGACGATTTCATCGACCGCAAGCACGGCCGAAAGGAGGTGGAATATCCCCATCCCTGGTTGGAGGAGGTTCTGGAACCCACCTACGGAGTCATGGTCTATCAGGAACAGGTCATGAAGACCGCCCAGATCATGGCCGGGTATACCCTGGGGGGCGCCGATCTTCTGCGACGGGCGATGGGCAAGAAGAAGAAGTCCGTCATGGACCAGCAAAAGAAGATCTTCGTCGACGGCGCCGTCGACAAGGGGGTCGATGAGGGTACGGCCAAAGAGGTCTTCGATTTGATGGCCTATTTTGCGGGCTACGGCTTCAATAAATCCCACTCCGCGGCCTATGGGCTCATCACCTATCAGACGGGATATTTGAAGGCCCACTTTCCGGTGGAGTTCATGGCGGCGCTGATGACGAGCGACCGGGACAATACGGACAAGATCGTCCGCTTCATCAACGAAGCCAAGCAGATGGGCATCGAGGTGTTGCCGCCGGACGTCAACGAATCCCTTCTGGACTTCAGCGTCGTCGACGAAAAGATCCGCTTCGGTCTGGCCGCCATCAAGGGCGTCGGCGCCGGGGTGATCGAGGTGATCCTCGAGGAGCGCCGGAAGGGAGGTCCCTTCGAAAGTATTTTCGATTTTTGCGGGCGAGTAGATCTGGATCGCATAAATAAGCGGGCCATCGAGGCCATGGTCAAGTCCGGAGCCTTCGACTCCATCGGCCCCCAAATGCAGGAGCAGCACGTGGCGGCGATCTGTGAGGCCCGGGCCTCTCTATTCGAAGCCATCGAGGCCGCCGTCGAACGGGGTCAGCGCGCACAGCATGACGCCGCCGTAGGGCAGTCGAGTCTATTCGGCATGATGAGCCAGGAAGCCCGCGAGGTCGTGCTCGATGACACCTATCCCGAGGCCAGGCCCTGGCCGGAGCGCACCCTTCTCGGGTTTGAGAAGGAATTGCTGGGCTTTTACGTCACCGGCCATCCCCTTGACCGCTTCGAAAGCGAGCTCGGCATGTATGGGGTCACCGATACCAATGAGCTGTCCAAGGGGAGCGGCCTCGGTCAGTACGAGACGGTGGTGGCCGCCGGTGTGGTCAGCGCCATGCGAGAGATCAGCCTGAAGAGTGGCAACGGGCGCATGGCTTTCGTCACCCTGGAGGACAAGACCGGAGAGGTGGAGATCATCGTCTTCAGCTCGGCTTTCGAGGAGTACGAAGAGGTGCTCAAGAGCGGCGATCCACTCCTTGTGCGGGGGATGGTACAGGAGGAGGGACCTCCGGAGAATAAGACGCGGCGTATCAAATGTGACGAAGTCACCACCTTGATGGCCCAGCGAGAAGAGAAGATAAGTCGGGTGGAGATCGAGGTCGAGGCCGACGAGGTGGAAGACAGCCAGTTGAGCAGTCTACGAAAGGTGTTGCAGAGCTTTCCCGGAGATTGTCATACGGAGCTGGTATTTCGAGTCAAGAATGAACAGGGGAGCGGGCGGGCCGTGGTGCGCCTGCCCGAGGACTACTCGGCCTATCCGGGAGACGAGTTGCTGACCTCCATCGAGCGGATCTTTGGGCGCGATGCGGTTCGGCTGAGGTAGGTGGGAGGTGTGCGACGGGCCCCCTCCGCCTCACAGTCGTTCGGCACCTCCCCACTGCGCACAGCTTGTGGACAGGAACATCGTGGCTCTACCAACGGCAAATGCCTTAGGACGTAAAGCACTTCTGGTGGATCAACGCTCGAATCCTTCCCCGTGAGGTGTACCGACAAGGGCGATCTTGACAATTTATTACGCAAAGGATCGCCCCCAACTTTCGACAACAAAATAGTGGGGCGGCACCGGGGACTTTATCGCGAAGAGCGGTGGTTTTCGGGAATCTGATCGTATGGCGAGGATGGTCACCGGTTGACGACCCTCGAATCGTGCATTATACGTTTGTTCAGTAGTCGCCGCTGGTATTGGTTTATTGGGAAGTGCGATCTGAACTGCACACAAGCTACGCCCGGTCGCCGAGTTGCCGGGCCACAACGACAAAGGGGAAGCGATGGGAAAGAAGAATCTGCAGAATAAGGAAAAAGCTCTCGACATGACCGTCAAGGCCATCGAGAAACAATTTGGAAAGGGTGCGATCATGCGCCTGGGAGAGGATGATTCGCTGATCGAGGTCACCGATCCCATTCCGTCCGGTTCGATTGCTCTGGATATAGCCCTGGGGATCGGAGGCTATCCGCGAGGCCGAATCGTCGAGATCTACGGTCCAGAATCGTCGGGAAAGACGACGCTGGCCCTGCATGCGCTGGCCAACGCCCAGAAGGCGGGAGGAGTGGTGGCGTTCGTCGATGCCGAACACGCCCTTGACGTCAGTTACGCCCGGAATCTGGGAGTCAATATCGATGAGCTCCTCATCAGCCAGCCCGATACGGGAGAGCAGGCCCTGGAGATTGTGGACATGTTGGTGCGGTCGAACGCCATTGATCTGCTGGTGGTGGATTCGGTGGCAGCCTTGACGCCACGGGCCGAGATCGAAGGTGAGATGGGTGATTCCCACATGGGATTGCAGGCCCGGTTGATGAGCCAGGCCCTGCGCAAATTGACGGGAACGATCAGCAAGTCCGACACCTGCGTGATCTTCATCAATCAGATTCGGATGAAGATCGGAGTGATGTTCGGAAATCCGGAGACCACCTCCGGAGGAAGAGCGTTGAAGTTCTACAGCTCCGTACGTCTGGACATCCGGCGCATCGGTGCCATCAAGGACGGTTCGGACATCAACGGAAACCGCACCCGTGTCAAGGTGGTCAAGAACAAGGTGGCGCCCCCCTTTAAGCAGGCGGAGTTCGACATCATGTATGGAGAGGGGATCAGCCTGCAGAGCGATCTGGTGGAGTTGGGTTCGGAGTTGGGGATCGTAGACAAGGCCGGCTCCTGGTACAGCTATGGCGACGATATACGCCTGGGACAGGGACGGCAGAACGCCAAGGATTTTCTGAAGGACAATCCGGAGATCCAGAGCGAGATCGAGGCCAAGATTCGCGAGCACTACGGGCTGAAGGTGGCGGCAAAGGCAGAACAGAAGGAGGAGCAGGCGGCGGATTGAGGGGGCGTGCAGTGGGTTGAGTTTGTGGGGCGGCCATGCGACAATCTGGCGAGTTGACTTGCGTTTTGTAACATTAGGCGCAGTGCGGCGCGCCGTGACCGGAGAGGTCGGGGGATCCGGAGGAGGCCGCCGACCGCATCTCCACCACAGACCGGGACTCGCCGATGAGTTCGAAGAGCCATTCCGCAAGAGACGCCAAGAGGGGGCTGAACAAGATCTTGAAGGTCGCCGTCAAAGGGGGGGCAAGTGATATCCATATCAAGGCGGGGTTGCCGCCGGTATTTCGGGTCGACGGCTCGCTGATGCCGTTGCGGGACTCCAAGCGCCTGAGTCCGGAGGAGATCGGACAGATGGCGGCGGCGATCATGACCAAATATCAGCGCGAGCAGTTCGAGCGCGATCTCGATCTGGACCTTTCCTACGGGGTGCCAGGGGTGGGCCGATTTCGAGTCAACGTCTTTCAGCAGCGAGGCTCGATCGGGCTGGTCTTTCGGATCATCCCCTTCAAGGTGGGAAGTATCGAGGAGCTATTATTGCCGGAGGTGATCTCGGAGTTGGCGGAGTCGCGGCGGGGGCTGATTCTGGTCACGGGAGCGACGGGAAGCGGCAAGTCGACGACTCTGGCGTCGATGGTGGACTATATCAACCAGACGCGCACTGCCCATATCATCACCATTGAAGATCCCATCGAATTCTTGATCCGCGACAAGCGCAGCATCATCAACCAGCGGGAGGTGGGAAACGATACCGGTGATTTTTCGCGAGCTCTCAAGGCGGCGCTGCGTCAGGATCCGGACGTGATCATGCTCGGGGAGATGCGCGATCTGGAGACGATCGAGATTGCCATGACGGCAGCGGAGACGGGGCACCTGGTGATGTCGACGCTGCACACGGTGGACGCCGCGGAGTCGGTCAACCGGATCGTCACCGCCTTTCCTCCCCATATGCGCGACCACGCGCGCTACCAATTCGCCAATCTGTTCAAGGGGGTCGTCGCCCAGCGCCTGGTGCCGAGAGCCGACGGCAAGGGAAGGGTGCCTGCAGTGGAGGTGATGATGGGCACAGCGCGAATTCAGGAGATGATTCTGGAGGAAGAGTCGGCGCGCAGTCTGACGGAGCAGATCGCTCAGGGGTTCGACAATTACGGGATGCAGACCTTCGATCAGTCTCTGATGTGGCTGCTGCAAAACGGCTATATCACCTATGAGGAGGCGTTGGTTCAGTCAACGAATCCCGACGACTTTGCGTTGCGGGTCAGCGGTGTGGCGTCGTCGACGAATGACGGACAGTGGGACGATTTCGAGGGGCCCGGCGATTCGAGTTTCGACGATGACGATGATGATTTTAATCTCGACGAGTTTGAGATCGACCGGTTCTGAAGCGGCGACGGGCACGATGAGTAGAGTCGAAAGCCGCGCCGACGGTGAACAGGAGATGAGGACAATGATCGTGATCTGGCATCTAGGATTGTCATGACGACAGGCTTGTGGCGAGGATTGTTGGTGGGGTTGGCGGCCCTGGGGGCGGTGATGGTGTCCACTCCGGCTGTGGCGAGCGAGGAGGATGGAGAAAGTCTCCGGGTGGTGATCGCCAAGGTCTCCGACGGCAGTGACCAGGTCATCGAGCAGGCACTTCGCGATCTAGAGGGGCTCGAGTTTCGCTCCTACGACTGGTTCGTCGACCAGGCTCGGTCTCGAGCCTTGAATCCGGAAGGAATACTGACGAATCCGTCGGATTTGATGTGGGCCATGGATGGCGGCGCGATCGGGCTGATCATCGATATCGTCGAAGAAGACGATCAGGATTACCGGGTGCGGTTCATCACCGATGAGGAGGCGGTGGCGGAGCACGAATTTCTGGCCGATCGTGGTCACGACGGAGCGATTCGCCGTGGGGGGGCGACGGTGATAAAGGTGGAATTGGAGCGGTTTTTGGGGCGCGACGCCGATCGGTGGACGGCGGCGATGGCGGCGGGACGAGAGGATTCGCAGCCCGCAGAGGAAGACGAAGAGAGCACGCAGGAGGTCGATCTCAGTGATCCACAGGCGATGCGGGATGCCGCTGCGGCCGATGATGAGGAGTTGCTTCAGATCTTGAGTCGGGACTGGCTGTGGTTGCGCGCTCATCTACGCATCTTTAACAAAGACGTGTCCGTGGCGGCGGAGAACGCCGTATTTACCCACAACTCCGGACAGTTTTTCGGCTACGAGTTGGACGTGGAGGCCTTTCCCTTCGGTCAATCGAATCCGGAGTTGATGGAGGCGGGCTTTTACGCCACCTTCAGTCATGGATTTTATGATATGACGGTCACCGATGTCTCCAATGGGGACGATCCGCAGTCCGTGGCGGTGTCGGTGACGAATTTGACCGTGGAAGGGGGAGCCCTCTATCGTCTCGACACGCCGCTGGAGGATAGTAACCGCCAGGTGCGGTTTAAGTTGGGCGGTCGATACGACAGCTACTCTTTGACGGAGAATCCGGCGGTGCCAAATATGAGCATGATCTCGCTGGTGCTGGGAACACGGCTGGTGATGCCTGTAGCGACCGAGGAGTTTGCGGTGACGGCGGGACTCGATATCTCGCCATTGGCCTTTTTTGGTGCCGGTTCGGACATCTTCGGGGCCGACTCGTTTAGCTTCGGATTCGGTTCGGAGTTGGGTGTGTTGGTGGAGGTGATGGACAACGGCTTTTTGTCAGCGGGCTATTCGTTTCGGCTCATGAGAAGCGACTTCAGTGACGCCGGGGAGCCGATTCACGAGGGAAGCGAGCTGGTGTTTAGCGATTCGGAGGTCTTCGATCTCAATCACGGGTTGCGCGCCGGGTTTGTGTACCAATACTAATACGTCGCCCACCAGGGGCGGCGCATCAATCAGTAACACGAGAGGACGTCAGGTGTCGGATCCAAACTACTCAGCAATACGGGCCCGCCTTCGGTACGAGAATGTCGAAGAGTTCGTCGACAGCTACGGCCGCTATATTTCGCGGCGCGGAATGTTCTTGCCGATGGCAGCGAGCAAATTGAAGCCGGTGGGCACAACGGTTCGCTTTCAGTTGCTGTTGGCCGACGGGACATCGGCGATGCTCGGTGAAGGGGTGGTGCGCAAATTGAAGGGGTTGGACGACGCCTCCACGGACGGTCCGGTGGGGATGTTGGTGAAATTCTCCAAACTCAGTCCGGACTCCAAGAAGCTTGTCGACCGGGTGGTCAAGGAGAAGGAGGAGGCGAAGAGAACGATTCGTCAAACGCAGCCTACACCGGGCGGGCAACCGGCGGTGACGGCCGAGGCTGCGAGCAGTGCGACCACGGGAGTCCTGGCAGCGGAACAAGCCGATCAGTTGGTCAGTGAGGCCGGTTCCGATTCTGAGGCATCACTGGCAGAGACCAATCAACCCGATCATGGTCCGAGGACCCGCGAAGTGGAGCTTCCCGTTGATGACGAGTCAGACACCATGACCTCAGGCGATGAGGTCTTCGGCGGCGCGACGTCACAGGCCGCTGTCGACGGTGACCCGGCTGAGGCAGTAGCGGAGGCGCTGGACAGCGGTACCTACGAAGCGGCGGCGCAGTCGACTCCGTCCGTGAGCGCAGAGACACTGCAAGAAGAGAGCGATCCCTTTGCGGGATTGGCAGATGAAATGCTGGAGGGATTCAATCAATCTTCTCAGGAGCAAGAGTCGGACTACCTGGGTGGAAGTGCTGATGAACTGGAGGACGATGCAGATTTTTTCTCCGAGCCGCAGGAACCCGCCGGCGATGAAGGTGCTGCGTCTGAGGAGGACGTCGCCTCCGGTGGCGCCGATGGCGATCTTCAGCAGTCACAGGAAGAAGCAAAGGAGGCCCACGAACCGAAGGCGCTCGCGCAGTCTGAAGGTGGCCTGAAGGTGATGGCCTACGACGAGTCGGACTACGATGAAGCGGCCACCCGAGATTTCGAACAATTCGCCCTTGCTGGTGAAGAGGGCGAGGTGGACGAGATGTTCGACAATATCTTCGGCGGTGGAGGGGACGACGGTCTCTTCGGAGGCGGCGGGGGTGATGACGACGGGATAGACGATTTCTTCGGCGCTGAAAGTGACGGGGCAGCCGAAGAACCGGGATCTGAGGATGTCGAAGAGGAGAGCGAAGCAGGCCTGGAAGTGGACAGTGAATTTGTGGCCGAAGAAGAGGAGGTCGCGCAGGTGGGGCCACCGCCGGCTGCCGAAGCTCAGGAGGCATCTGACGAGGAAGGCCCGGATATTCCTGGCGATGAGGAAGCACAGAAGGACTCGGACCTCGATCTGGCCGATGACGATGGCGACGAGGAGTGGGGCTGGACTTCCGAAGAGGACGACGATGACGACGAGGTGGAGGATTCGATCTCGATTCGGGAGGTCGAAGGCGACTCCACTGACCATATCCAATCGCTATTGTCCATGGATGACGAGGATGACGATGAGGAGCCAGAGCTGACCCTGAATATCGGCGGAGGAACCCTTCAGGAAGAATCTTCGGAGGTAGAGGACGAGCCCGATCCAGACGACAGCATGGAGATGCTGTTGGCGACGGCGAAGCAGGACCTGGAGAGCAAGAAGGAAGCGGAGACGGAAGAGGATGACGACCGCGATATCCTCGATGAACTCCTCGGTGAGGACGATGACCTCCCGCCGCCGATAGCCGGTCCCGTGCCGCTGGATCTTCCCGATCCGGGCCAGTCCAAGAAGAAGAAAAAGGGCTTTATCTCCAAATTCTTCGGCGGAGATGACTGAAGGAAGCGTTAGGTAGCCCCAGGAGCGCGGCGAGCTTGGCCGCATTGCGGGCTGGTAGCCCGCGCTCCGATTGTAGGTGTCGATGCTCATGAGGGTCGGGGCTTCGTGTTTAGATTGGGGACCGACGAAGGAGGCATTCATGCTGTACTCCATCGACGATCCCCGGAGAGACCCGCCGCGTCTGTCTGCCGGCATTCGGGCCGTCCTGGTGATCACCTTTTTATTGGCGGTAATCGTGGCCGCTCTGTACTTCCTCGACCGCTTCGCAGGGGTGGCGATGGTGTTGGGGGGATAAGCGATATCCATACCCCGAGGTCGTGTAAAGCCAATGATCGCGCCGTTTGAGAGGGATATCGATCGAGGATCGATCGATTAAGGGGGCTCAAATGGGTTGACAGCTTGACACCGATCGTGGGGAAGCTTAGCCTCGACTCGACCTTGATCAGAGATACGGACCCGTCAAAAAAGCGAGGCAGTCCCCACGGATGGGGAAGCGAGACGACGGGAGCCATCGCTGAGAGGATTTCCGTTGGAAGCGTCCTTACCGGCGCCGACGATGGATGCTGAGCAGCACCTGTCCGGGCGCTGTGACGGCGAAGACAGGGATGTATTTTCGCAACTGGCCACGGATGGCCCACTTCAGACTCCGCGCTTTGAGGAGTCATGAGGTGCGACACGACAGGGATGTCATATGGAAGCGACGAAGTTGGAAGCACGCACGTTCGACCGAAAACCCTATTATAAAGACCAGCGGGGATTTACCCTCTTTCAGGGGGATTCTCTCCAATTGTTGGCCGAGATGGAGTCGGAGCAATTCGACATGATCTTTGCCGATCCTCCCTATTTTCTGTCCAACGACGGTGTCACCTGTAAGTCGGGCAGAATGGTATCGGTCAACAAAGGCCGATGGGACAAGTCGAAAGGGGTGGAGAATAATCACGCCTTCAACCTGCAGTGGCTCGAGCAATGTCAGCGTCTGTTGAAGCCCAATGGGACGATCTGGGTCAGCGGGACCTTCCACGTTGTCTTCTCGCTGGGCTTCGCGATGCAGCAGTTGGATTATAAGATCTTGAACGATATCTCTTGGTTCAAGGTCAATCCACCGCCGAATCTGTCGTGTCGCTACTTCACGCACAGCACGGAGACGGTGATCTGGGCGGCGAAGAACAAGGACAGCCGTTATACCTTCAATTATAAGAAGATGAAGGAGATGAACGGCGGCAAGCAGATGAAAAGCCTGTGGCATATCATGTCGCCGCGAAAGGCGGAGAAGAAGCACGGCAAGCACCCGACGCAAAAGCCCATCAAGCTGATGAACCGGATCGTTTTGGCGGCCTCCGATCCAGGCGATCGCATCCTCGATCCCTTCTGCGGATCGTCGACGACGGGACTGGCGGCGGTGGATCAGGGACGGCAATTCGTGGGAATCGATCAGAGCGAGGAATATCTCGATCTGTCCATCAAGCGCTTTGAGGACCTGGTCGCCGAGGGAGCAGAACAGGAATGATCCTCCGTTCTTCGCAGTTGGAAGCAGGGAAGCGGCCGTACTCGCCAGGAGGGCGAGTGCGGTCGTCGCCGTTGTGGCTTGTGGTTCAGAATGCGACAGTGGGCCGACGGCACCGAGAATCGAAGATCGAGGACATACCATGGTATATCGCGGATTGAAGCTCGATCCTTTCCAGCGCCAGGCGATGGATTATATCGAGGAGGGAAAGAGCGTACTCGTGGCGGCGCCCACGGGGACGGGCAAGACACTGATCGCCGACTACCTCATCGAGGAGGTGCTCGAAGAAGGCGGGGAGGTGGTGTATACGGCGCCGGTCAAGGCGTTGTCCAATCAGAAGTATCGCGAATATTGCAGCTATTTCGGCCGCGACAAGGTGGGGCTTGTAACGGGGGACCTGGTGATCAACCGGGACGCGCCGATTCGAATCATGACCACCGAGATTTTGCGCAACATCCTGTTGGAGGGACCGCGGCTGATGGCCGAACAGGAACAGACGCCACAGGACGTCGATGAAAAGACCGGGCTAGATATCGATGTCTTTTCGCCTTCCGACGTGGTGCTTCCGGACCTGGAGGAGTTGGAGGCGGTGATCATCGACGAGATTCACTTTCTGGACGATGAGGACCGGGGGACGGTGTGGGAGGAGTTGTTGATTTATCTTCCCTCGAGCATTCGGATCCTGGGGCTTTCGGCGACGCTGTCGAATCTGGAGGAATTCGCGGACTGGTTGACTCAGATCCGGGAGGCGCAGGTGGAGGTGGTGCTGGAGACGGAGCGGGCGGTGCCGCTGGAGTTGAGGGTTGCCTGCAAAGAGATCGGAAGCCTGGTGGACACCGGAACCTTCGAGAAGCAATACGGCCGCTGGAAGAGCGGGCAGCAGGGAAAAAAGAAGAAAAAGAACAACCGGCGAGGCGGGATGACGCGTCACGTCGACATTCTGCGCATGATGAGCAGCGACCATTATCCGGCGCTGTACTTCATCTACAGTCGAAGGATGGTGGAGATGCTGGCCCGAAAGCTGGCCCGCCATCCCCTGGGGAGGAGGCTCAACGGGAAAAAGGACACCCGTCAGATCGACGATCATCTGCGTCGCTTCGAAGAGGAGTTTCCGGGGGTGCTGACGCGAGATCTGCGCAAGATGTATCGAAAGGGAATTGCCTTTCACCACGCCGGGCTTCACGTGGCGCTGAAGGCGCTGGTCGAGGAGTTATACGAGTCCAAATTGCTCAAGATCCTGTACTGCACCTCTACCTTTGCGCTGGGCATCAATATGCCGGCTCGAACGGTGATCTTCGACGCGTTGACGAAGTTCAATGGTACGGACTTCGTGCCACTTACCATTCGGGAATTCATGCAGATGGCCGGCCGCTCCGGGCGTCGAGGCATCGACGAGGTGGGGACGGTGGTGATTCGGCAGGACTTCGAGCACTTCCACGAGGTTCGCCCTCTTCTCCACAAATTGTTGACCGAGGAGAGCGAGCCGGTGACGTCGTCGTTCAATCTCTCCTACCACTCGGTGGTCAATCTGGTGGAGCGCTTCGATGAGGTGCAGATTCGCTACATGCTCGACCAGAGCTTCAGGGCCTATCAAGACGAGCAGATGGCCGGTGTGGTGGAAGATCGCATCGAGGAATTGATGGATAAAGGAGGCACAGACAACCGGGAGAAGCGAAGGAGGTTGGCTGCATTGCGCCGTGAGTTGGCTTATCTGGAGCGGCCACGGCTGTGGGAGGCCTTCTCGCGTAAGGTGGCTCTCTTGAAGCGCCATGGATATCTGGGCGACGATAATTGCCTCAACGCGCCGGCGAAGGTGTTGAGCCATATTAAGATCGAGGAGATCTTCGTCACGGAGTTGTTGATGAAAGGAGTGTTCGAAGATCGAACTCCAGAGGAGTTGTTCGGCATCATGGTGGGGCTTGTGCAGAGGTTGCCCAGGAAGGCGAAGGTCTTTTATCCGGAGGACGACAAATGGTTCGCCATCTTCGATCGAGTAGAGAAGGTCTATGAGAGCCAGATCGTGCAGGAGGCCCAGGAGTTGGTAGACCAGGAGACGGTGTATACACCGGAGTTGATGCCCCTTGGCGAGCGGTGGGCGAAGGGAGAAGAGCTGGCTTCGATACTACGAGACATCAAGAGTCGCACCGATCTGTCCGGCGATCTGGTGGGCGGTTTTCGCCGCGCCAAGGACCTGGTCAGCCAGATTCGACAGGTCCATCACAGAGACGAGGCGCGATGGAAGGCGTTGACGACCCTGTTGCGCCAGGTCACTCGCGATGAAGTGCAGGTGCTGGATTGAGGCGTTATTCAGATTCTGTGAGCAGGCGCACGGCGACGTAATGGGGTTCGCCATCGCGGTGGATGAGGATCCGGATCGGTTCATCTCGGGGTTGTTCGCGAAGTAGAGGGGGGACATCGGCGGGGGCGCGAACCTGGGTTTCGCCGATGCTCAGGACGATATCGCCCTGGCGCAACACGCCGGAGGCCGGGGAGCCGGCCTCGATGCGGTCGACGTAGACGCCGACACCACGGGGGAGGTCGTAGCGCTCGGCCATATCGCGGGTCACGGAGCGCAGGACGACGCCGAGCCGTCCGGGCTCGATCGGTTCGGGCTGCAGAGTTTGTTCGACCTCCTGGCGAGCCGGATCGGGCCTTTCTCCGACCTCGATCTCGGTATGGCGACGTTCTCCGTCGCGCAGCAGATCGACGCGCACGGAATCACCGGGTTGAAGGCGTGCCACCGAAGAGAGGAGTTCTACAGAGTTTCGGGTACGCTCGGTATTGATGTGGGTGATGACGTCGCCTTCGGCGAGGCCCGCCTCGTCGGCAGGACCGTCGGGCTCGATGGAGCGCAACAGGACGCCATCGCGGGGATCAAGGCCGAAGGTCTCGGCCAGATCGGGGCTCATATCCTGAATACCGGCGCCGATATAACCACGCACGACGTGACCGTCGTCGCGAAGCTGAGGCAAGATGTCCTGAACGGTGTCCACGGGAACGGCGAAGCCGATCCCACCGCCGAAGGGAATGATGGCCGTATTTACGCCCACCACTTCGCCGTCGAGGTTATAGAGGGGGCCGCCGGAATTTCCGGGGTTGATGGAGGCGTCGGTTTGCAAGAAATCATCGTAGGGACCGAGTCCGATCTGTCGGCCTTTGGCACTGATGACGCCGACGGTGACCGATTGTTCGAGGCCGAAGGGACTGCCCACGGCGATGACCCAGGTGCCCGGGTCGAGGTCTTCCGTGGAGCCCAGGCGGGCGACCTCCATGGGCTCGTCGGTGTCGACCTCGAGCAGAGCGATATCCGTGGAGGGATCGGCGCCGATGAGGCGGGCCGGGTGACTCTGGCCGTCAGCGGTGGTGATCTGAATGGACTGAGCGCCGGCGACGACGTGCCAGTTGGTGACTACCAGCCCCTCTTCGTCGACGACAAATCCCGAGCCCTCGCCACGAACGGGCTCTCCGTCGGGCCCCTGAAAGAGCTCGCTCAGCGCTCCCGTCGGAGGAGCCATCTCGGTCTGCACGGAGACGACCTGATGGCGAAGGGTCTCGAAGAGTTCGTGGACCCCGAGCAGTTGGGCCGCTTCCTCGGCGGAGCGCACCTCCTGGCGAGGAGGTTCGTCGGCCTGCAGTGGAGTCAGGGCCAGGGAGGAGGTGGAGAGAAAGGCGACGGTGGACAATATCGCGAGAAGGCGTCTCATCGAAATCCTTATTGCCGGAAGCTGTCACGGAGACCCGGCCGTCGAGTCTGTGCAGCATAATCTAAGCAATAGGTGGCATCAGGCATAATGGAGAGCCTCTTCGCGATCACGGTTCCAACAACTTCATGGGGTCTTCGGCTGTGGCCTTATCGTCTTCCAGAAGTCCCTGGAAGACATAGACCATGGACCCGCTGTCGGAGACCCAGGTGTCGGCCGCCCCCTGTTGAACGAGATTGTCGAGCAGAAGTTTTGCCTGTTCGACGGAGAGATTGCATTCGACGGCGGCCTCCTCGGCGGTGAGGCGGCCGGCGCTGTGGTTGGCCAGGTTGAGGATGCGGCGCTGTTCCTGGCGTCCGACGCCGCTTCCCTCGAGACCGGTGCGCCCCTGGCGAAAACTCTTGAACAGAACCAACCCCGAAAAGAGGGTCAGGCCACCGAAGACGAGGGCAAAGAAGCTTCCCGCAAGGGGCGCCATCAACAGAGCCACCACCAGCATCGCCACCGTCATCAGGGCAAAGACGATGGTGGCGAAGAGGGCGGCAAATGTGCGCAAATTGTCCGGCATGAGGGCTCAGTCGTAGCTATGGGGTGCCCAATAAAGAGGGTCGGAGCGCGTGCCATTTTCGTCGAGTTGTTTGCGAATGCCCCATATCGTGGCCGGAAGGGTGTTGCGGGTGGCCCATCGAATGAGAAAGCTCGGGATCCAGCTTCCGATATCGACGTTGAGGACATGCTTGAGCATGGTGTGTTCTTCGTTTTCCCCATAGGGAAAGGCCACCCAGTAGCCGAACATATCGGCCAGGTTTCCGGTGTCTTCGATATATTGAAACGTAGAGACGAAGCTTCGCTGCCCATCGACCTCGGTGATGCGGTTGTGGACGCGGAAGTGTCCGTCGCGGTCGGAGGCTGGAAAGGGGGTCTCGGCGGTGCCGCTGCAGATGATGACGCCCGCTTCGTCGTTGAGGGGATCTACGAGGCGGGTGTTGGAGATATTGTCTCGCCAGGAGGCGTATTCCCAGCACTCGGCGATCAGAGGTACGACCTTGTCCAGCGGATCCTGGATGATGCCGACGACCACCCCGCGGTTGATATCGTCGCTCTGATCGACGTCGACGTAGATCTCACCCTGTTGGAGCTTACGGATCTCGGAATTTGGGAGCTCCGGCAGGGCCGGCTCCTCCTGGGCCAGGGCAGTAGATGTGGCCAGCACCAGCAAGCTGAGCACGATGAGAGCGGACAGTCCGCGTCGAATCGGGAGAGTAGCGAGAGTTGTCAAGCAGCGCATTCTGGGACCTCATTTCGGTGACAAACGATTGGTCAGATGTAAGGAGTGTCGCAGCAGGTGGCGAAGATGAGCATCCGTTGTCGACCACTGCCGCAATCTGCCAGTTCGACGGGACATCCTACAAGATTATTCGATGGTTTTTTAGTGTTGTTGTGTCAAGGACTGCGAAGAGGGTGCCGTTTTCGGCCCTCAAGGATCGGTGACGGTGACGGACTCGATATAGTCCAGATTCTCGAATTGCTCGCGAAGATAGTCATTGCCCTGTTGCTGGATGCGGCCCTGGTCGGGACCTCGGCCCATGGGCGGTCCGTCGCCGTATCCGGAGTAAAGAGAGTCGACGACGTCCATCCCGTCGATGACCTCACCGATGGGCGCGAAGCCGTCACCGTCAAGCTGGCTGTTGTCACCGTAATTGATGAAGATCTGGGTGGTGCGGGTGTCGGGGCCCGCCATGGCGTAGGTGACTTTTCCACGGGTATTGGAGCGTTGGACTTCGTCATCGGGAATCTGAGCGGCTCTCCAGGCCTGATTGACCTCCGGTTGTCCGTGAAGTCCAAATTGGACCATAAAGCCGTCGACGACGCGAAAGAAGGCGACGTCTTCGAAGTAGCCAATGCGAGCTAGATTGTAGAGACGGTCGGCGCCGTTGGGAGCCCACTCTCGATGGACGGCGATGGTGAATTCACCCTGGGTGGTCTGGAATTGGACGTGAAATTCCTCGGGCGCCCGGTCCTCAACGAGGGTGGGATCGGTCAGGGCCTGCTGGCGTGTCTCCTCATCGAGCTGTTCCACCGTAAGGCGTTGTTGTTGCTCGACCTCGGCCTGTTGGGCCTCGGCTTGTTCGCCTTCGTTTTCATCGCCGTTGGCTTCGGCCGGGGAGTCGCAGCCGGCGGTGAAGGCCAGGAGAGCGGTGAGGAGTGCAATATAGGAGGTGTATCGGTTCATGACGGCCTCGTGTCGAGTTGGTGACCTCTCGGTCACGGGATGGAGTTTGTGCGACCGACTTCGGCACCGTAAGCTATCGCGGATGAACAGAACGTCAAGAGGCACGATCATGGAATGGGTGTGACGAAACCTGCCGGAGGACGAGGACGGGACGATGATTTCAGCCCTGGGAGAACGTCTTAGCCGATGGTCGGAGCGCTATGTGCCCGATCCCTTCGTATTGGTGTTGGTGCTGACGCTGATCACAGCGGTGGTGGCACTCTTTTTCGGAGCCGCCTTTCAGGCGCAGACCGTCGACGGGGTCGAGGTTGCCGCCGCGTCGTATCCGCAGCGGCTGACGGCGCTGGGATCGATGTGGTTTTCCGAATTCTACAATGTGGGGTTGATGCGTTTTGCCCTGCAGATGGTGATCGTGCTCGTCACCGGTCATGCCTTGGCCATGGCCGCTCCGGTGAGGCGGGGGATCCGCAAGATGGCGCTGTGGGCCGGCTCACCGGGAGCGGCGGTGGTGCTGGTGGCGCTGGTGGCCTGTACGGCGAGCTTGTTGCAGTGGGGGCTGGGTGCGATCGCCGGAGCGTTTATGGCCCGCGAGGTCGGAAGGGTCTTTGCCGAAAAGGGAATCCCCGTACACTACCCGCTCTTGGGAGCGGCGGGGTATGCCGGGTTTCTGGTCTGGCACGGGGGAATGTCGGGGACGGCACCTCTGGCCGTGGCACAGTCGGAGCATGATCTCGTGGATGTGCTGGGACAGGTGCCCGTGTCGGAGACTCTGTTCAGCAGTCTGAACCTGGTGGTCACGGGTTCGCTTCTGGTGATCATCCCCCTGTTGTTCTGGTTGTTGATGCCAAAAGACCCGGAAAAGATGCGGGCTATCCCGCAAGATCAACTCCTGGATGATGAGGACGCAATCGAGCTTCCAAAGCTCAGCGAGAAGGTCCACCCCATCATTCGAGTTCTGGAGGACAGCCGACTTCTCAATATGATCATCGGTGTGGCGATGCTGGGCGTATGCGCCATGTATTTCTACGAGTACGGAAGCGACGGATGGCATCTGGACTCGCTGAATCTCGTCTTTCTCACTCTGGGCATCCTCGCCCACCCGTCGCCGCGCAGCTATGCAAATGCCATCATCGACGGCGTAAAGGGCGCAGGGGCGATCGTATTGCAATTTCCCTTTTATTTCGGGATCCTGGGCATTCTGCGCGAAAGTGGACTCATCGGTCAGATCTCGGAGATGTTTCTGGCGGTTTCTACGGAGACCACCTACCCGTTGTTTACGTTTTTGTCGGCAGGAGTGGTTAACTTCTTCGTGCCCAGCGGTGGGGGGCAGTGGGCGGTGCAGGGTCCGATCATGGTGGAGGCCATCGACGATCTGGGCGTGTCGGCAGAGCGGGTGATCATGGCGCTGAGCTACGGAGACGCCTGGACAAATATGCTCCAGCCCTTCTGGGCGCTTCCCCTGCTGGGAATCATGGGCCTGAAGGCCCGAGATATCATCGGCTATACGGGGTTCGTCTTCCTCGTCGTCGGGCCCTGGATCATGTTTTTGTTGCTTGTGTTGTGATTGGGGTGTTTGGTGTCCGGTAGCAGAAGGAGCGGGACAGGTGGACGGTTGGAACTGGCGAGGATTGAATCGGAGTGGTATTCGCGTGGGGGCGTCGGAAGTTGAGGTAAAGAAGATGAAGAAGCGGTGGAAAATCCTGGGTGTGGCGTCGGTGGGGCTATTTTTCAGCCTTGCGGCGGGCTGTGACGAGGTATCGGAGCCCTCGGACCCACTGGCGGAGTTCGAACGTCCCGAAGCCCTGGTGGAGCCCGCGGCGGAGACTCCGGAGGAAGAGTTCGAGGAGTTTGATCCGGTGGTGGTAGAGTTTCCGGGGTGGCCGGGGCAAGACGAGCAGATGACCTTCGAGTTGATGTGGCTCGGAGGCAACGAGCAATTGGAGCTTCGTGAAGCTCCGAAGGTGGATGCTCAGGTGGCAGCCGGGGGAAGTTGGTTTGACGGAGATCATTTCGACTGGTTGCAATCCCTGGTCGTGGTGCAGACACCCAGGCCTCTGGTGGTGGTACAGGACTACGAGATGACGGTGACGCCCTTCGATACGGAGGAGGGTGAGTTGGAAGCTGCAGACGAGAGGATCAGGCTCGAACAGGGAGAGAGGATCTTTTTGTATCGCTATCAGGACGAGGGGAGTTGTTATCTGGGAATCCGGGACGGAGTGGTCCTGGGAAGTTGCCCGAGATCCAGACTCGAGCCTGAGGAAGAACCGCAGGAGTTGGACGATCCCTGGACATCCATCGACGAAAAGTGGTGGGTGAAGGTGGAGGGAGACGACGGCGTGGGATGGTTCGTCGTAAGCGAAGCACCGGTGGAGGTCCATCCTCGCGAGATCGAGGGATACGACGAGTTCGATGGCGCCGGCGGGCACTACTGATTTGCCAGGCTGGATGTGTATCAGAAGAAAAGCAGGGGCAGGGCGAAGATCCAGGGGATGCTGGAGAGCGCTGCGGCGGCGATGAAGAGCAGTGTCGCCGGAATGAGGGTTGCCCGACGGGTGCGGCGGGCGATGACTTCGATCCGTTCTCGCATGAGGTCGAGGTGAGAGTCGGCCGTCGCAGTGAGCTCGGTGGACGGCGTGGCTTCGTCGGCAGTGGCGGCGTGCGCCGGGGCAGGTTCTTCGGTGACGTCCGGGAATTCGCCGGCAGCGCGGGTCTTGTCCTTGAGGTTTTTGGTCATCTTCTTTGCGCTTCGGTCGAGCAATTTGTTGAGCACGAAGCCGATGGGGGCTTTGAGAAGGCCCATCTTGACGGTGACGGCGCTTTTGACGGCGGGCATGATGGCGCCGTGGACGAGGGCGGCGATCAATTCGGCGCGCACGTCGGGATCGCCGATATTTTTGATGTCCGCAAAGGCCTGTTTGAGCGTCTGGAGGGTGATGTCCAGCACGGCCGTAAGTTGTTGGAAGATGCGAGCTATGACCAGCAGGGCGCCAGCCAATAATCCCAGAAATAGGCCCTGAGAGCCCATATATACGAAGGCCAGGACGGCGACGCCGGTGGGGGCCTGGGGCAGAAAGAGGACCGCCCAGGTGGTCAGAGTCATGACGACACATCCGCCCAGACCTGCCGCCGCCCAGGGCAGGAGGTGGACGACGCCGAAAAGTTGTTGGAAGCGCTCGGTCAACTCCTTTGTTTTGTATCGGGTTACGTCGACGTCTTCCACGTTCTGCAGGGTCGCCAGTGGGCCGTCGGCTTTTGGGGCCTGCGAGGAGTCTGGCGAGTGTTCACTCATGGTGGTTGTCCGTGGTAGTTGGACGCTCGAGGACTTCGGGGATGCCCCGTTTGACGTCGGGCGCAACAAGGCGCCCCGAGGGCGATCAGTTTGACGAGAGAGTACCATGAATTGCCGAAAACGTTGGACCCTATCGGGTGATGGCGCATCGCTGGCCTTCTGGGACGAGGGTCAGGGCCCG
>SLPW01000607.1 GCA_007131755.1 Myxococcales bacterium
CGGAAGACGCCAAGAAACTCAGCGCTCTGGCAGACGACCTGCGCCTTTTGCATAGCCTGCTCGTAGGGGCGTTGGTGCCTCATCTGGACGTCTTCGAGAATATGACGCCCCAGAAGTTGGTGGCATTGAATCACGGGACGGTGAAGTCGCCCATCCCGGGGGCCGAGGCCGACCAGGTGGTGCCGAAGCTTCGCACCTGGTCGACGGAGATCGGGGAGCTGCATCTGAGCGATGGACCGAACCAGACGGTGGAGCTTCGGCTCGAGGGCATCGACGTAGAGCCGCTCATCGAGCAGGCCAACGCGCAGGACCGGCCGGGTACGAGGGTCCAGAAGGTCAAGAAGATGCTCTACCGGTGGCTCGGCGTCGAGGAGGGCCGCGATCTTCGAGCGCCTTTCGAATTCGAGTGGAAGGGCGATAAGCGACGAATCGACGTGGCCTTTCTCAACGTCCGTGAGCAGCCCTTTTCTCGGTTGAAGTCCGACGGCGCGCACTGGTTGCTGGTGGTGGACTACCCCTTCGACGAGGGGACATACGGCGCCCGCGACGACACGAAGAAGCTCAATGCCTTTATGGAGGCCCATCCAGAGGGGAGCGAGACCATCATCTGGCTTCCGAGTTTTTTGTCGCCCCAGGGCCAGAAGATGTTGGGCAAGCTGATCAAGATCGAGGCGGTGCTCAATCAATTCGACGCCTACGCCGGCGACCTGCGCCAGGAGGACCGGGGCATCGCCCGACGGCAGTTGGAGAGCAATCGCGACGGGATCTACTCGCGTCTGCGCCTGGCCTTTCACAACGCCTACGGCCTGGGCAGGGAAGAGCACCAGTTATTGGCCGACGAGCCGGGGGTGGAGCCCTTCCACACGCTGGCGTTGAATTTCGATCCCGGCAAACCGCAGATGGGGACCGAGTTCTCCGATACGCTGGAGGACCTGGCGAGAAGGGCGCTGAGCTTTAAATATCCCAAGGCATTTCCCCTGCCGGACAAGAAGCTTCGCCGGCGAGACGTAAAGGCGATGCAGGAGGTGATCCGGCGGGCGATTGATTCGTCGGAGCACTCCGTGCACGTAGAGGACCGGAAGGTTCGAAAGAATCTTCGCGAATACGCCGAGCGCATCAAGCTCGGTGTGATGGGTGACAACCGGTTCGAGGTAAAGCGCACCTGGGCGACGCGGGCGGACCAGGCGCTCAAGCCCTCGGAGGGGCCCGTGGAGGTTGGCGAGTTTTATGGCCTCATCGATCCCGACGATGGTCCGACGGGGTTGGCGCGGGAGCTCAAGGACCTGATCGTATTGGCCGTCGCCGATATGGAGGACCTGGTGGTTCGTCGCGGCGATATGTCCATCGACCCCGGTCCGGGAGAGCTCAAGGAGACGGATATTCTGGAGCAGCGGGATATGCCGTCGAAGGACGCCTTCGAGAAGGCTCGGGCTGTGGCGCTCGATGTCTTCGACTTGCGACCACCGCAGACGTTGGGGGCGCGCAATGTTCAGCGACTGGCGAAGATGCTGCGCGAGGCGGGGCAGTGGCAGAAGGTTCAGGCGCTGCAGATCGCCGACCAGCTCGTGTTGGCGGGAGGGCATGTCGGACTCGAGCGCGCTGAGGTAGAGGAGACGAGACGCTTTCAGGTCGCGGATTTGATGCGTCAGTTGTTGTCGGCCCTCGATGAGCAGGACGATACGGCGCTCATCGAGACTGTGGCGGGGCTGGAGTTGGAGGAGGATCGGAAGGTTGTGTCGCGTAGTTTTGAGCGGGCTTCACAGAATCTCGAGGTCCTCGATGATATCAAATGGCAGGTCTTCGACGACCTCGTCGATCGAGGGGAGGCGCGAAGTAAGGCCGAGGAGAGCCTCCTCGATGACGCACGACAGATTCTGTCGAGTCCGGAGCATAGTCTACCGCTGCAGCGGCTTGAGAAGGTGCAACACGATCTGCTCGAGTTGTTGATGGAGAAGAGTCGGGTGGCTCCGAAGGTGGATAAGCGCCCGAAAGTGGTGGAGAAGGTGGCGAGTCAGGTGGAACTCACAGGCAGCGCTGCCGAGGCTCCGGAGATGGTTCGTGCTTGGGTCGAGGAGAACCTCGCTGGTGACGATGAGTTAGAGCTGACGATTATTGTTCGGGTTTCGGACAAGTCATAACTCCACTGGTGCCGATACCATCCCTGGTATCGGTCGATGGCAGGGATGCCATCGCACCATGTTATTTTGATTCACCGACGGGATTCGATCACACCCGTAACTCCAGGACGTTGAAATGGTCCAGCTAGTTGAAAGAGACCTGCAGGTTCATCTTCGCTGGTTCAAGCGAAGGGATCGCTCCGCCCGCGTCTTCGCCGTTCATTTCGAGGGGCATCTGCCCGTGGAGGAGGTCGAGGTCGACGGTGAGCTGTGGAGGTTTCGCCAGGCCGAGTCGGATCTGGCGATGCGGAGTATTCTCGTCGACGAGGACCAGTCGCCGGTGGTGATCTTGACCTCCCTGCGAAATAGCACTCTCGAGCCCGATATAAAGGGGCGTATCGGCGGCGGTGAGATCCTGAATTTCGATGTGTGGCAGCCGCTGGCGATGCTCTTCGAGGCGACGGGGATCGACGGTCGATTAAAGGCCGGTGAGCACAGCGATGCCATCGCGCAGACCTTGATGAGGATTGCGGCGACGAAGAAGTTACCGCCCGTGGTCGGTGGATTTCTCGATGACAAGCCGGCGTGGCATGTCATCCAGACAGCGGGGTTGGGGCAGGAGCGGGGGGCCGAGGACTTGTCGGAGTGGCTGGTCTGGGCGGTGACGTCCGGCGACGGGGTGGAGCGTCTATTCGGTGCCTATGCCGATATTGTGCCCGCCCTGGGTGAGCGGTTGGAGGAGGAGTTCGGGGCGGCAGGGCGC
>SLPW01000243.1 GCA_007131755.1 Myxococcales bacterium
ACCCACTACCCGCCGTTCGCCCTTCACCCATCACCCGCCGTCCACCCCCCTTGCCAAATCCCACCGATTTTGTTCTCTACTGTCCTCGATCCGTGCACATCTTGTGCACCGAGACATTTTTTCGTCCTTCACCTCCAAGCAATATCGAGCCGTGCCATGTCGAAATTCTACGTCACCACCCCCATCTACTACGTCAACGGTGCTCCTCACCTGGGCCACGCCTACACCACCATCTTGGCCGACGCCATGGCCCGCTACCACCGCCTCAAGGGCGACGATGTCTACTTTTTGACGGGAACCGACGAACATGGCCTCAAGATCCAGCGCGCCGCTGAGGAGCGAGGCATCTCTCCGCAACAGTTGGTCGACGAGAACTCGGCGCGCTTTCGCGAACTCTTCGAGCGGCTGGAGCTGACCCACGACCGCTTCATCCGCACCACCGACGACGACCACCGCAAGGCCGTAGAAGCCATGGTGGAGCACATGAAGGCTTCCGACGACATTTATCTCGACAAATACGAGGGCTGGTACTCCGCCTCCGACGAGGCATATTACGGTGAAGACGAGATCGAAGATGGCGTCGCCATCGCCAGCGGATCGCCCGTGGAGTGGGTCGAAGAGGAGAGCTATTTCTTCCGGCTCAGCAAATACGAAGACCGCCTCCTTCAGTGGTACGAAGACCATCCGCACTCCGTAGCCCCCGAGGCCCGAAAGAACGAGGTCAGGACCTTCGTCGAATCCGGTCTTCGCGACCTCTCCATCAGCCGCACCACCTTCGACTGGGGCATCCCCATGCCCGACGACGCCGACCACGTCCTCTACGTATGGGTCGACGCCCTGACCAACTATATCACCGCCGTCGGCGCCTTCGACGACACCGAGCGCTTCGAGAAGTACTGGCCTGCCGACATCCACCTCATCGGCAAAGACATCCTGCGCTTTCACGCCGTCTACTGGCCCGCCTTCTTGATGAGCGCCGGCCTCCCCCTTCCAAAGCAGATCTACGCCCACGGTTGGTGGACCGTCGAGGGCGAGAAGATGAGCAAGAGCAAGGGCAATTGGGTCGACGCCTTCGATCTGGTCGAAGAATACGAGCTCGACGTCCTTCGCTACTTCACGATGCGCGAGATGCCCCTTGGAAACGACGGAAACTTCTCCAAAGCCCGACTTGTGGAGCGAAATAACTCCGAGCTCGCCGACAATATCGGAAACCTCGTCAACCGCACCCTGTCGATGTCCATGGGCTTTATCGACGCCACGATCCCCGACGTCGCCGACCCCACCGACGAGGCCGACGTCGCCCTTCGCGACCGGGCTCTGGCCACCGTCGACGCCGTCGACGCCGCCATGGAGGAACGCCAACCCCACCGCGCGCTGGAGCACATCACGAAGCTCAGTGGCGAGACGAATAACTACATCCAGACCGTCCAGCCCTGGGCGCACAACAAAAAGGGCGACGCTACCCGCGTCGAAGAGACGCTGTACTGCGCCCTCGAGGCCATTCGATACGTCGCCGTCTTGCTGTCGCCCTTCGTCCCCGACGCAAGCCGGCGCATCCTCGACGGCCTCGGTGTAGGCAACGAGCTTCGCACCATCAATAGCCTCCAGTCCTGGGGCGGACTCCCCGCCGGCACGACCATCGAAAAGCCGGACGTCCTCTTTCAAAAACTCGACCCGCCGCCGGAACCAGAGGACGAGGAAGAAGAGGAGCAGGAAGCCGAAGAAAAGCCCGAGAAGAAGGGCGACGAAGAGGGCGCAAATATCATCACCTTCGACCAATTTCTGAAAGTGGAGATGAAGGTCGGCCAGATCATCGACGCCGAACCCGTCGAGGGAGCCGACAAGCTCCTCAAGCTCACCGCCGACGTCGGCGAAGACCAACCCCGCACCGTCGTCGCTGGCATCGCCAAGAGCTTCTCCCCCGATGAGCTCAAAGGCCTGCGCGTCACCATGGTCACCAACCTCAAACCGGCCAAACTCTTCGGCATCGAAAGCCAGGCCATGGTCCTGGCCGCCAAACGCGACGACGGAAGCCTGGCCCTGGCCACCTACCCCGACGACGTCCCCCCCGGGACGGGTGTGAGTTGAGCGGCGGGCAGACGAGACAACTACGAACAGCAGCCGTGAACGGACCCACTGGCTGCGTAGAGCACAAGGAGATAAGGGGATTACTGGGGATAGGGAGATAAATCCCATCCCCTTATCTCCCTAATCCCCCTTATCTCCCTTGCCTTTTGATAGCGAGATTTTCGCATGAATCCTGGCCGAGAGTGAATCCGTATCGAGCGGGTTTCTCTCTTTTTGCAGTTGTAGTTGTTGCCGTTGTTCCCCCGCCGGAATCGACATCATCCCACGCCTGTTGTATGCCTCGGACAAACGAAGGATTCCCGACTTCCCGAAGGACGAGAACTACCGTGCTACAGACTCTGGCCGACATTCCGAACACCCAGGCCCGACGCGACGAACTTCAGTACCGACTCGACAATCTCGACCAGGCCGACAGGCTTCAGCTTCTGTGTTTGACCCTGGACGATCCCTATCCGCCGATTCGCCACGACGTCGCGGAGGCTATGCGCATCGAGCTCGGCGGACCCCGAAAGCACCGCAAGGTTCCGGGTCCCGTAGAGGCGCTGACTCTCTTTTTGGAGGCCACCGTCTCCGGCCACTCTCCCTCTCACGAGGTCACGGAGAAGCTGAGGGTTCCCCGAGAATTGCTGGTCCACGACTCCCTTCGCGCCCGCATCGCCGCCTGCGTGGCCCTCGAGGCGTCGCCCACGCCCCGGCGCACCGCCGAGGTGCTCAAGCCGCTTCTGCGTGCCGATGACGACGACCTGCGCTACCACACCCTCATCGCCACCCATCATCTCCTTGGCGATTCGCCGCTATTGCGCGATATCGTCATACAAGCCCTGGACGACCGCGACGCCGAGATCGTCGTCGTCGCCACTCAGATCGCCGTCAAATACGGCTGGAAGGAGATGATGCCTCACTTCCTCCATGCCCGCTCCCGACTTCTGGGCGAAGATCGCACGCAGATCACTTTTTCCATGGGCGCCCTGATCGACAACTCCGAACTCGATCCCTCCGACCTTCCCCCGGAGGCCCGCCAGGACATGATCGTCGAATGCGTCGACGCCTTGAGTCACGAGCCCCATACGGCGGCGGCCATCAAGACGCTCGGCCACCTGCGGGCACAGGAGGCCGCAGAAGAGATAAATGGCGTCATGAAGGCCTGGCTCACCCATCCCATCCTCAAGGTGGAAGCCGCTGCAGCCCTCGTCGATCTCGGCGATCGACGCGGCCAGAAATACCTTGGCCAGACGCTGAACTCTCGCCGAAAGGACGCCCGTGGCTATGCGTTGCGGATCGTCGGCGAACGACGGCTGGAACAATTTTTCTCCGAGCTCGTTGACGTGGCTCGCTCCAATGACTACCACGCCGACACGGCCGTGCTGGCTCTGGCCGACTACGGCGGCGCCGACGCGACCGACGTCCTCCAGGCAGTCTCCCAGAACCACCCCGACCAGGAGGTTCGCCGTCTTGCCACACGCTGTCTGGAGCGAGGCCTGGCCGTCGACCCCGCTTCTTTTGACGCATCTCTGGAAACCTCTCCATTCAAAGACCGCGATTGATCATGACCGACTCACGCCTCCGCCTCTTCGACACCCACGCACACCTGGACTTCCCGAAGCTGCGCGAAGACCTCGACGGCGTCCTGGAGCGCGCCCGACAGGCCGGTGTGGAGCGCATCGTCACCATCGGCGCCAGCGACGGGCTCGACAGCAATTACCGGGCCCTCGAGATCGCTCGCGCCCACAAAGAAAATATTCGCTGCACCGCCGGCATTCATCCTCATGACGCCTCGGTGTGCGACGACGAAGTATTTCGGACCATCGCCGACGACTTCGCCGAGCTTCCCGAAGTCGTCGCCATCGGTGAGACGGGCCTCGACTACCACTACGACAACTCGCCACGGGAGAAGCAGCGCGAGGTCTTTCGTCGCTTCCTCGAGCTCGCCATCGACGTTGACAAGCCCGTCGTCATCCACAGCAGAGAGGCCGAAGAGGACACCATCGAGATCATTCGAGAGGTGGGCAACCGACGCGGAATTCTCCACTGCTTCTCCGGCTCCAGAGAATTTGCCGAACGAGGCCTGGAGCTCGGCTTTCACATCTCTTTTTCGGGAATCCCCACCTTCAAGAGCGCTCAACAACTGCGCGCCATCGCCCGGGACATCCCCTCCGACCGGATCCTCGTCGAAACGGACGCTCCATTCCTCGCCCCCGTACCCCGACGGGGAAAGACGAATGAGCCGGCCTTTGTCAAACACACCGCGGCCTGCATCGCCGAAGCACGCGGCGCGTCCCTCGAGGATTTTTCCCGCCTGACCTTTGAAAACGCATGCCGGATCTACGACTGGACCTGAGAAGCGGTCAAAGAAGTCGTGACCGCTTCTAAACCGTCAGGGCTTGGTCTTCGGTACACGCAGGGCATCGCGCACCGGCTCCGTCGCCTCGGCGATCATCTTCTTGCCCGTCGCCGTAAACTCCGCCCACAGAGTGTAGCCGTTTTCCAGATCGGGAAATATCTTCTCGAAGGCTCCCTTTTCGACGTAGATATTGTCCACCGCCTTCGGATCAACGACTCGGCTCAACATCATCGGCTGCAAGTCCTGGCGCGAAATCATATAGATCTTGCGCATCATATCCCCCGCCCGGTGGACCCAGACCGACTCTTTTTCCTCGTCGTCCTTCGTCACCCGCCTCACCCCGGCGGCGTCGTCCGCCGCGTTTCTGCGCCGCGCCTCTTTGACGTCCTCCATCACCTGTCGATAGATCTCCTCCACGAACGACCGGTCACCGGCGACCTCGAGCTTTATCCCGCCGAAATCAAAACGAAATTGGGTCTTCTCGTCATAGGCCATCGCTATTTCCGTTCTGGAGTCGTCCGATGAAGCACCCTGCTCTCTGCATGATGCCGCCTAATGCCGCGCGGGGCAACCGTCACATTCTGTACGGGTGCGATCGGTTTACGTCAGTAGTCCTTCCCTGGCCCAGGCCCCGGCCCTCGCCCTGGCCCGTCCTTTGTTGTTGTCTTTTCCGACTCTCGCTCCTCCCTTCGGGGGTCCATTGTTTCCCGAACCTGATTCGCCGACGCGAAACAACCTCGGGCCGGGGACAGGGCCCGGGCCGGGGCCAGCGAGGGCTCGACCACATTGAGTTCTATCATGGCCGAGCACATCCGAGCCGATCACACTGGTCGCACTACACCAGATGGCCTACACTTCTCGGCGCTCATTGAGCACCCGACACCCGACACCCAGGTAGCAGTCGTGCGACTCTTCGACATCGTCGGCATCTTCTTCGTCGCCCTGTGGGCGGTGGCTCTGATTGTCTTCGTCCTCGTCGGCCAGGAGGACGGATCGGGCCGGACGATCTCACTGACCGAAGGGGCCATCGAACTGAGCGAAGACACGGTGTGGATGACCGTCTATCGCGCCGGAGAAGAGGTGGGCTCGCTTCGTGAGGACCGCACGCGTCTCATCGACGGCTGGCTCTTCGAGATGCAGGGCATCGTCCTGCTCGACCTCATCGACGACACCTATGCCTTTCGCTTCGTCTCCCGTTCGACCCTCAACGAAGACCTGACCCTTCGCTCCGCCGTGGCTACCGTAAAGGCCTTCGGCATGACCCTGACCATGGACGGCCAGTATCGCGAATCCGATGGCGATCCCCATTTTTTGATCAACCTCACCCTCGAGGACTCCACCCGGCGTTTTATCGCCGATCTCGACGGGCGCCCCCGCCTTGCGCAACACGCCATTCCACAGATCCTGGCCACCGAAGATCTGGAGATTGGCGATCGCTTCCAGCACGAATTTTTCGACCCCATCACATTATCTCCCTCCATGATTCAGTTGGAATACGAGGGCACCACCGATGTCTCCGGATACGAGGGCACCTATTACGGCGCTCACTCCTTTGGTCAATCCGTCGGCAGTCTCCACAGCCGCATTCGCACAGACTCCGACGGCATGGTCCTCCAGCAGATCCTCCCCATGCAGGTCGCTGTCACCCGGATGCCCGACGCCATCGGCCAATCTCACTTTCGCGACTTCGAGGAGATCTTCGACGAGACCTTCGACAACGCTCCCCCATTTATCAGCGCCATCGACGCCGACGACCTTTTGGCGCTGGCCTCGCGCTTTGGAAGCGGTGAGGTCAGCCGTCTGCGCGAAGTGGGCGTCGACGATTATGTGGCCGACAAGGACGAACCCAAAGAGACCCGTGAATTCTATTTCTCCCGGCTCCCGGATACAGGTCGCATCGATCTGATGAGTCCCCGTCAACATATCGCCTTTCAGACCGCCGACGAGGCACGGGTGGAGACGGCCATCGACAACCCCTTGTGGCACGCCGGTGACGCTCCCCCGAACTCATCCTATGAGCCACGACACGAGCCGGAGGACCACGAACTTCTGGCTCGAGTCGCCGACGAGTTGGCCCATGCCGTCGAGACCGCGCTCGACGACGGGAGCGTCGTCGAGCCCCGACTCTTCGAATCGCTGCGCGACGATATCTGCTCTGGCCTCCCCCTGGACGACTCACCATCACTCGAGCAGAACACCTGGCCCTCCTCTCTCTCCGATTCCCCCACGACGGCCGTGGAGTGTCTCGCCATCTTCGCCGACGCCCTGGCGGCCCACGAGATTCCGCCTCATTTCGTCCACGGCGCCTACTTCGACGGCAGCGATTTCCATCGCCGAGTCTGGATCGCCCTATTTCACGACGGCCACTACCTGGGAGAGTTCGACCTCCTCGCCAGCGATGCCACCGCCGGAAGCCATCATCTTCAATTTTACGTCGACGACGGCTTCGACCCGACGCTTATCGACGACTTCATCGACGCCGTCTCCCCCCACTGATTCCGTCCTCTCCCTGCTCTCAGCCGAGATCGCCATGAACGATGAGACTCCTCCCCAGACCGACGGCTCCACCGGCGAAGCCCCCCTGGTCGTCGTGCGCGGGCTGACCAAGACATACGACGACTTCACCGCCGTAGATCACATCGACCTCGATGTCCCCACCGGCCAGGTCTTCGGCGTCCTCGGCCCCAACGGCGCCGGCAAGACCACCACCATGCGCATGATCACGGGCCTCATCGAACCCACGGCCGGATCGATCTCCATCGACGGCTTCGACCTTCAGAAGGACACCGTCGACGCCAAAAAAGTCACGGGCTTCATACCCGATCGCCCCTATGTCTACGACAAATTGACGGCCTTTGAATATCTGCGCTTTATCGGCGGGCTCTACGGAATGACGGAAAAGCGAATCGCTGCCCGCATTGACGAACTCCTGACCCTCTTCGAATTGAGAGAGTGGAGTAACGGCCTCATCGAGAGCTTCTCCCACGGCATGAAACAACGCCTCGTCTTCTCCGGCGCATTGCTTCCGGAGCCACGGCTTCTGGTCATCGACGAGCCCATGGTGGGTCTCGACCCAAAGGGGCACCACCTCGTAAAGACCCTCTTTCGATCCCTGGTGGAGGAGCAGCGAATGTCCATTCTGCTCTCCACCCATACCCTGGAGGTCGCCGAAGAGGTCTGCGACCAGATCGTCATCATCAACCACGGGCGCATCATCGCCCGTGGCACCCTTGGACAACTACGCCTGGAGTCGGGGGAGAACGACGGCAATCTGGAGCAGGTCTTTTTGCGCATCACCGAGGAGACCGAGGACGAACGCGATCAGGCCGTGGCCCGACGCTTCGGAAATGCACGGCGATCCGTCGAGGAGGAGGCGTCGTGATCCGCCAGTTGCTGGCCATCAAGCTGCAGACCCTGCGGGGCTCTCTTCGCTCCAAGCAGGGAAGGCTGCGCATTCCCGCCTTCGCGGTGATGAGCCTCCTCTTCGCCTTCATGCTCTATGGCGCCGGCGAATTCGTCACCTCCCACGCCCTTCAGATCGACCTCGTCGGCGAACTGCTGGTCCACCGCCTTCTCTCCATCACGGTGCTCGTCTTCTTCGCCCTGCTCCTCTTCTCCAACGTGGTCACCGCCTTCAGCACCTTCTACCTCGCCGACGACCTGGAATTTCTGATGGGTCAGCCCATCTCGACGGACCAACTCTTCGCGTCGCGTTTTATCGAATCCATGGTGCAATCCTCCTGGATTCTGGCCCTCTTCGGACTCCCCCTCTTCATCGCCGTCGGCGTCGAAATGGGAGCTCCCCTGTACTATTATCCCCTGCTTCTGGTCGTGCTGCTGCCCTTCGTGGCCATTCCCACCGCCCTGGCCTCCATCTTCGCCTTGCTCGTCACCAATATCATCGCCGCCAACCGCACCCGCGACGCGGCGCTCTTCTTCGGACTCGTCGCCTTCACCGTACTCTTCGTCATCATCCGCGCCTTCGAGCCGGAGCGCCTGCTAAATCCCGACTCCTTCGACTCCATCGGGGAGATGATGCGGCTGTTGTCGCCTCCGACGACCGCCTATTTTCCAGACGATTGGGTGATCAATATTCTCACCCCCGTCCTCTTCGAGCTCGACGCTCCCGTCACCTGGTCGGCCATCCTCTTATTTACGACCCCCATCGCCCTCTTCTTCCTCGCCACCTGGCTTCACCGCCCCCTTTATTTTCGCGGATATTCCAACGCCAAAGAGGGGGAGCACAGCGGGGGAATCATGGTGGCCATCCGGGACTGGCTCCTGGAGAAGACCCGCACCACCAGCCGCTCCGTAGACGAGCAGCTACAGAATTTGGCCGGCTCCGAAGAGCAGGCCAGCGCCCTTCGACAGCTCATCAAAAAAGACCAGACCATCTTCACCCGCGACGCAAGCCAGTGGTCCCAATTGTTGATCGTCGTCGCCATCATCGTCATCTATCTCGTCAACTTCAAATACTTCGAGATCGCCGCAGAGGGCACCCTCATCGGTGATATCGGACTGGTCTTCTTCAACCTCGCTGCCTGCGCCTTCGTCGTCGTCGCTCTGTGTGGTCGATTTCTATTTCCCGCCGTCAGCGTCGAGGGCCGGGCCTTCTGGATCATCTTGCAGGCACCGATCTCCCTGCAGCGCTTTCTCGTCGGAAAGTGGCTGGGAAGCCTGCTGCCCATCGTGGCGGTGGGTCAGTTCTTGATCTGGTCCTCCAACCTCCTGGTGGGGATCGATCTCGTCGCCACCAGCCTCGCCGCCGCCCAGACGCTGATCATCAGCCTCGTCGCCTCGGCGATGGCTGTGGGAATGGGAGCGATGTCGCCCCAGTTTCACAACCCCAACGCCGCCAAGATCGCCTCCAGCTTCGGCGCCGTCATCTTCATGATCTTCACCATCTTCTTGACCCTCTTGCTGATCGGTATGTGGTTTCACGCTACCACGACCCTGGCGGGAATGAGCCGGTCGCCGGCCACACCGACCACCTGGCTATCCGCCCTGGCCGCACTCCTGATCTCCGCTGCGGCCGTCGTCGCCGCATTGAAGGTGGGCGCTCGTATGTTGGCGCGCCACTTCTGAACGAATAACCAACTCCAGCTTTTGCCCCTCCTCATCGATGAACGACACCACTTCCGACTTTCTCCGCCCCCTGCACCATACGCTGCTGATCGCCCTCATCGCCGCCGCCGGTGCGCTGTTGTTGGCCGGACTCCAGGGCCTGAGACCCGAGGCATATTGGTGGCATGTGGCCGTCGGGAAATTCACCGCCCACTGGAGTGCCGTACCGGACGAACAGATCTTCAACTACACCGTGGCGCCCGAGCAATTATGGGTCCACACCGAGTGGCTGGGGACCCTGATTCTGGCCCGGCTCCACGAGCTGGCCGGCGCCGAACTCTCCCTCCTTGTGCGAAATGCCTTGCTGGCATCGACGGTGGCAATCGTGACCTGGGCGGTGAGCCGACGCCACGAAAGCCTACCCGCCATCGCCGTGCCCGGCGCCATCGCCACAGGGCTCTTCGTCTTCTTTGCCGGCGTCGAGCCCGCGGTCCTCGCACTTCCCCTGGCTGCCTTCGCCGTGGTCTGTTCCTTCCGACTTCTCGACAATCCTCACCAATTCTGGTGGGCACTGCCCTTGCCCCTGGTCATCCTGGCGGTGATCAACCTCCACTTTCCCACCGCCATCGCTCTCATCGCCGTCGGCCTCGTCATCTGTGCGGAGATGGTGCGTCGACGACGAAACTCGGATCACAAATCACGTACCACGGCAGCAGCGGTCATCGCCGCCTCCAGCCTGGTCTGTATCTTCGGATTTGCCTACGGTCCCTCCTACTGGTCGACGGCCTTTTATTTCGCCTTCCACTCTCCCATCTCCCCCACTTCCCTCGTCGTACTCGCCATCGCCGCCGTCGCCACCGGCTGTTTGCCCCGACATCCGAACCGCACAGCCGTGGCCACCATCCTCGCCGCCACGGCCATCCCGGCTCTCTTCGCACCCACGACGATCCCCCTTTTCGGCGTCGCCGCGGCCCTGGCCATCGCCCCCTTCTTCGACGCCGTCGACGAGGACACATCCCCCTTTCGCCCCCGAAAGCGCCACCTCGCCATCGCCGTTGTACTCCTGGCCGCCGGCGTCGCCCTGCAACCGGGCACCATAACCCGCGCCCCCGTCACTACGGCGTTGAACTCCGAGCTGCGAATCGATCCTCCACTGGCCGGGGTCATGTCCGCCGATCGACCCCTTCGCTGCGCCGAAGAACTCCGCCGCACGGGCCGCTTTCCCCGCGTCTTCCACGAAGGCGCCGACGCCGGCTTCTTGCTCTACCACCTCCTGGATCCCGAAACACCGCATATCCCGCTCTTCGACGATCCCCGCTCTCTGACCACGGCAGAGGACCTGCAACGGGCCCGGAATCTGCTTGTCTATGCCGATGACCTCACACTGCTCGAAGATCACTCCGTCGACGCCGTCGTCATCCCCCGCGAAAAATACCCGGCTCTCGTCGAAGCGCTGAAGCTCCACCCCGACTGGTACGATCTGCGGCCCCACGACAACGGCCCCTACACCTGCTATCTCAACACCACAGCCCGAACACAGCCTTAAGTTCGGTCTCGTTGCTCGGTCTCGGTCTCGGTCTCGGGCTCGGTCTCGGGCTCGTCCACAATCCGAACGTTCGCACTAGGCCAAATGAACAACGGCCAAGATCACGAGATCGACCATCGAGAACGAGATCGACCATCGAGAACGAGATCGACCATCGAGAACGAGATCGACCAT
>SLPW01000043.1 GCA_007131755.1 Myxococcales bacterium
AACTCCGACCCCCGACTTCTGATTTCTTTCTTTGTAAAAAGCGCGCCCGGCAGGATTCGAACCTGCGACCTACGGATTCGAAGTCCGGCGCTCTATCCAGCTGAGCTACGGGCGCAGTAGGTCTGATTTCGCCTCAAGGCGAAACCGGATGAGGTTTATGCCATTGGCGCGGGATTGATTCAAGTCGTTTTTGGTGGGGGGATCGGTTTTCCCGGCAGCAAAAGCAAAGGAGATGAGGAGATGGTGGGGATGTGGAGCGGAGTACTATTGGGGTCCAAGGCCTGCCCGCGGGCCCAGGGTCGACTCGGCAGGATCAACGGCGGGCCGGTAGCCGGGCAATCTTTTTCACCTGCCGGTCAAGCCGGCAGGGGCCGGGGGGGATCGGTCGCCGTAGCCGGACCCGGAACCGGAAACCGGAACCGGAACCGTAGCCTGCGACGGGGTCGGTGAAGCCCTACATCAGAAGGTATAGAAAGGCGAACATGGTGACGATGCCAAGCATCGATAGGCCGATGAGGATCAAGTAGAGTACAGTGGAATGCGATGAGGAGGTGTCAGGCGAATCGTAGACGTTGACCTTCATCGAGGCTTCGGGTCGGGACCTGGAGCTCTCTTGAGCGCGTTGGGGTGATTGCTCTTCGGTGGACTCAGGGGAGTCGTGGATTCGCTCCAGGGCCTCGAGGGCGCGCACGGCGTTGGGGAATCGATCGTCGGCGTCGAAAGCGGTCATTGTCTCGAGATAGTCGAGAAATTCGGGGGAGCTATCGACGGAGTGTTCGAATTGTCGATGCCACTGCGAGTCCGGCGTCGCCGGGGGGGACGTGCGGCTCATCAGGTGCATGGCCGTCATGCCCAGGGCGTATAGATCGGTGCTCGTGGTGCAGTCGCCGCTGATCTGTTCCAGCGGGGTGTAGCCCGCCGTTCCGATATGGCGCTCGCCACCTTGATGTTGGACGATCTCGGTCCAGGGGGTGGCAAAATCGACGAGGGCCAGAGTGTCGTCGGGGCGCACGATGACCGTCGAGGGTTTGATATTTGCGTGGACCACAGGTGGCGAGCATTTCTGGAGATATACCAGGCACTCCAGCACTTGTTGTAAGAATAGCTTGGTCGTGTCCTCGTCGAAGGAAAAGCTCTTGTCCAGAAGGGATTGAAAGTCGTCGCCGTCGGCGAATTCCTGGATCAAGAAGTAGCGCTTTCCCCGGGGAGAGCCGATGAAAAAGGCGTCAATATAGGCGGGGATGGAGTGGTGCTCCAATTGAAGGAGGGCCTTTGATTCCCTGTTGAAGATCTCGATGGCCGTGGCCTTTCGCATGCGCTCGAAGAGGCGCTCGGTGATGATGATCTTGGACCGGGTTTGAAGGTCGTAGCCGACATAGGTGTTGCGGTTTTCGTCATCGTTGTTGCTGATGTCGAGGTGGAGCTCGAATCGCTCCTGAAGTGTCTCAATGGCTTTTCCCGTGGGGGGAGCGGGCTCGTTTTTTGATCGGGCTGTGGGGCGTCGCCGTTGGGTGGACGGCGATGTGGGCGCAGGCGATGGACGTCGCGTTCGCTCTGGCGAGGGCCGGCGGGGACGTGGTCGAGAAGAGGTCTTGGCTTTTTTCGGTCTTCGATCCAGCCCCGGAAGGGGAAGTGCGGCCAGGGCGCGTCGGGCCGATGAAAATCGATCCTCGGCGTGAGGGGCGGTCATTTTTTCGAGGTACTCCGTAAAGGGGTCGGAGATATTGACGAAGTCGGCAAATTGCAGTCGCCACTTCTCCATGGGCAGATCCGCCGGATGGCGTTGGCTCAACAGATGGATCACCGTCGCCCCCAGGGCGAAGAGGTCCGTCGACGGCTGTGCGCGGCCCATTAACTGCTCCATGGGCATATAACCGCTGGTGCCGATGATGGTCGATCCGCCCTGCTCGTTGGGAATGACGGACTGGACGGCGCCGAAGTCGATCAAGACCAGGGAGCCCTCTTCGCGGCGCATGATATTCGACGGCTTGATGTCGCGGTGGATGACCGGCGGCGAGAGTTGGTGCAGGTAGATCAGCACCTTCAGGATTTCTTGCAAAAACTCCTTTGCCCGGGCTTCGTCAAAGCGCATTCCCTGGTCGAGCAGAGTCTTGAAGTCCTCACCCTCTACGAAGTCCTGGACCAGAAAGAAGCGCTCTCCCTGAGACGATTCGAGATGGAAGGTGTCGACGTAGCCCGGGATGGCCGGGTGGTCGAGAGAGCGCAGTGTCTTGGCCTCGCGCTCAAAGAGCTCGATGGCCTTCCAGTCCTCGATATCGCGAAGGACGAGCTGTTTGACCGCTACCTTGGACTCCGTCTTTCGGTCGAAGCCCAGAAAGGTTCGCCCCTGGGCGCCGCGGCCCAACTCGCGGCGCAACTCGAAGCGATCGCGAAGTACTTCGTCGACGTCTTCGCAGCTCTGCTCCGACGACTGTTGGCGCTGGTGCTGGGTCTGCACCTCGAGGGTGACGACTCGGCGGATCTCCTCCCAATCCGGATCATCTGCCTGGTCGTAGGGCTCCAACTTGCGGGGATTGGCTCGCAGCTCTGAGAGTCGGCGCTCCACTTCGGCTGTGACAGCCTCCCACTCTTCGAGCTCTTCGGCAGTGGTCATCGATCCTCTCTCCGCTTTTCATCAGTTCATAGTGTTCCTCGGATATTCGCAGACGATAGCGTCTTCACTTTCGGCCGTCGACCCTTCGGGATGCGCTGGGTGTGAGCGCGTTTAGGGCTCAGCGACGGTGGTGATCTGATGGGGAATATTGCGCTCGTCGGTGTCGCCGAGCCCCAGTTGGCCGTGGCTGTTGTTGCCCCAGCACCACAAAGAGCCGTCGTCGCGGATGGCACA
>SLPW01000402.1 GCA_007131755.1 Myxococcales bacterium
CTGACGCCTCGATTCTCGAAGCGCTCGCTTCCCTCGAAGAGGGCGGCTCCCCTTTCGACCTGCTCCTGCGTGAATTCGAAATCCGCCACCATGGCCTGGCCGTCACCGGCGCCCAGAAAATCGGCGATGGTCTCGGCGTCGGAGCGCGACACTCCCAGATTGGGCATCTGAGAGCCGTACTCCTCCACCAACTCCTCCGTGATCGGATCGCCCTCGGCGATCAGAGCGTCGGGCTCGACGATCTTTCGAATCAGCCACTCCCGATCGCGTTCGTCCACCACGCCTTCGAGGCCGGGACCGACGAGGCGATCGCTGCTCAAGGTGTGACAGGCGCTGCATTGTTGCGAAAAGAGATCCTGGCCCGACGCTTCGGCCGTGGCGGGAATGAGGGCGATGACGATGGCCACCGCCATCGAACAGACGAGCGCCGACGCTCGCCAGCTCTTCGAGTTATATTGGGGGGATGGCATCGTTCCGACGACCCGTCGGACTGCGCTTCCGCTCTGGTTGATCATGACTTCTCCGTGTAAACGTCGCACACCACTTCCAGCGGACGTGACAGGTAGTAATGCCGGCTACTTACACGGGACTTACACGGGGGCTCGGTCTCGATCTCGTGGTCGTTCTCGTTCTCGTTCTCGTTCTCGTTCTCGTTCTCGGTCTCGGTCTCGGGCTCGGGCTCGGGCTCGGGCTCGATCCCTTTCGTCCCATCGGCCTTAGACCCCGGCGTGCCTTGCGCCGCCGGTGAATCAGACTGGACAGCTAGCCCTTCGTCCCATCGGCCTTAGACCCCGGCGTGCCTTGCGCCGCCGGTGAATCAGACTGGACAGCTAGTGGTCGAACGACTCCCCAAAAACCCCAAAACTTTCACAATTCCAATTGCTCTCTCGCCGCCCGAAAATCCTGGCGAGCCAGTTCCAGTAGCTCCCCCAGATCGGCGGTGGCCGGCATGGGCTCACAGCCCAACTCTTCGTAGAGCCGCCGCACATATATCTCGTATTGCTCCTGAGCGAGCCTGCGACGGCCCGTGGCCAGCAATACCTCGATGAGGCGCCGGTTGAGCGTGTCGTCGAACTCGTCGATGGCCAACCCCCGACGGAGGTAATCCAGCGCGGCATCGAACTCACCGCCTTCGACCAGAACGTCCACAAAAAGGGTGAGGGCTTTTAGGTATAGCCGACGAAGGTAGATCCTTCGGCCCTCACACCAGTCGTCGTAGCGATTCTCCATGAATAGATCGCCGCGATAGAGATCGAGAGTTTTCTCCAACAGTGGTCGCCAGCCGTCGATGGGTTCGCGGCGACTTCGCATCCTTTCGATCTCTTTCCAGGTCGATTCGAATTCCTCGAAGTCCAGCCACACCCGTTCGTCACCGCCCAGATAATAGTGGCCCTGAGAGGTGCGCACGAATTGCCATTCTCCGCGTCCCCCGTCGGGTTCGAGGACGGAGCGCAATGAGTGGAGAGCGACGTTGAGGCGGTTCTTTCCGGCTCTATAGTTGCACTCCGGCCAAAAGATCTCGATGAGTTGATCGGCGCTGATCGGTTTGCCTGCCTGTATGGCGAGCACCTTCAATAGATCTAGGGCGGCACGGCGGGGGAAGCGATCCGACTCGATGAGTTCTCCGTTACAGGCAATTTGCATGCTTCCAAGGCCGTAGATCTCGAGCGCCGCGCCCTTCTTTGTACTCTCCGACTCCAGCCGCCCCGGCGTGCCGGCACCGGTGGCTCGACGAAGATGCAGCGCCGCCTGTTGCGCGACCACCAAAAGGGGGAGCAACTCCCGGGTGGCCGGCACGGGAAGATCCGTATCGAAGTCGACGACGATGCAGCCGATGGCCTCCCCACCGTAATTCATGGACAGGCGGCCCGGATTCTCCATCATCGGGGGGAATTTACATCCACATCCGCCGAGATTCGCGCCGACCAGATCACCATGTCCCCCTTCGACGATGTCGCAGGGACAGGCAGAGGAACGAGCCGACAGCCCACAAGTGTTGGGCAACCCGTGGACGACGAGCACGTCGTCGGCGTCATCCTCGCCAAGAAGCCGGACCGCCGCCCGGGGTGTACCCGTCATCTCCACTACCAGCCCCAGCAACAGCCTCAGTCGCTCGGCCTGCGAACGATCTGCCGCAGACTCCATGGCTTGATCGACGAGACAGCGCAGCTCGCTGAGCCGGGCCGCGATATGAGTGGAGATCACGGAGGCCACGAACTCCAGAAGCTGAACCGGCTCTTCCATCGACTCCGGCGGCTCGCGCCAGGCGGCGTTTAGAGATCCGCTCAATCCCCGAGGCGCTCGAAGCGGGACGCAAGCGTAGGCGTTGATCCCGCAACGCACCACGGACTGGCGCAGATAGCGCGGGTCGGCGGCCAGGTTCGTCGACATCAAGGGCTGTTGATTCGCCGTCACCCGCCCCGGAAATCCGCTGCCCGGAGAAAAGCGCACCTGCTCCACAAGAGCTTCCCGATCTCGCCCCTGACACGCCGTGAGCAATAGATCGGAGCCCTCGGGCTCTGAGAAAAAGATCTCCGCGTTGTCTGCCCCCAGCGTCTCGCAGACCATATCCAACGTAGAGGTGATGGCGTCGTAGAAATCACAACTGGCGAAGGCCACGGTGATCTTGCCCAGAAGAGGGATCGCTCCATCAAGTGCCACGAGCGGAGCGTCGATCTGCTCGGCAAGAACCTCGTCGTCAGAACTATTTCGCCGGTCTTTCGAATCCGCCATAATACTACTCCGCGCGGGGCGCGATTTTTGAGCGTTCAGGCCCCCCGGGAGCGCGGGCTGCCAGCCCGCAATGCGGCCAAGGGAGCGGAACACTTACGAGCGA
>SLPW01000590.1 GCA_007131755.1 Myxococcales bacterium
CGACTCGCCGAGGCCGGTGCCTTCGAACCCTTCGAGGTCACCCGCCGCCAGGCCCTGTGGCGCATCCAGGGCCTGCAGGCCACCCGCGACGCTCCGCTGACCCTTCCCCTCGAAGACGGCGAAGATCACCTCCTGCCGGCCTTTCGCCGCCTCGATAAACTCGAGGTCGTCTCCTGGGACTACCGCACAAGCTTCCACAGCCCCCGCGGCCATCCCCTCGAGCCCCTTCGACCTCTCTTGAATCGCCTGCGCCTTCCCACGGCCAAACAACTCAACCGCATCCCCGACGGAGGCCGCACGGACTACGCCGGCCTCGTCATCTGCCGCCAACGCCCGGCCACCGCCTCGGGCGTCCTCTTCATGACCCTCGAAGACGAAACGGGGCTCGCCAACGTCGTCGTCTTTCCCCGCATCGCCGAGCGCTACCTGGTCCTCCTTCGCACCGAACCCTTCCTCGGCATCTCCGGCCGCATCCAGAACCAGGAGGGCGTCGTCCACCTTCTGGCCGACCACCTCTGGGTCCCCCGCCTGCCCCGAAATCCCGCCAAAACCCGCTCCCGTGACTTTCAATGACCCCATCGCCACCGGGACGCACTGAGCGCTGAACACTGAGCCCGGAGTCGCTACGCGCTGAATCCTGATCGCTGGACACTGAGCGCGAAGGCTCGGCGGCGCTCACGAAAGCTCGGCGAAAAGCGCGGAGAAAGCGGCGTCATGCGCTGATATCGATGGTATCGGGACTCTTCTGTGTCCACAGCGATTGCATAGATCCATCGCCCCTCTTGCACCACAACCCCCGATCAAGCATTATTCTCTCCAGATATCCTCCGGCTCTCACCGAATCTTTGCAGTACCCACCCAGGGGCCTGTCATGAGCTACTTGACGCGACTTTTTTCTATTGCCGTCGCTGCCTCCTTCCTCCTCTCCGGCTGCGTCTTCGCCGTCGACCATGAAACCGAAAGCGAGGACTCACCGCCAAACGATGAGGATCCCCCGGATCCCCCGGACCCTACCGTCTCCATCGACGGTCCCGACGACGTCCTCTACGTCGACGCCGATGACTTCTCCGTGGACTACCAGATCACCTGCGAGCCCGAGGGCTGCGAAGACGACCTCCAATGCCGCATCGTCCAGGGCGAGGCCGATCCGGACTTCGAGCCCTGTGGCTCCGCCTTCGCCGTCACCGACGGCGACGTCGAAGAGGGCGTCCACACTGTCGAAGTCCAACTCTTCGACGAAGATGAAGTCCGCGCCGAGGACGCCCATACCACGGTTCTCCACTTCGAAATGGGACTTTCTATCGACGGCCTCTCCGCAGACGATCCGAATTATTTCTCTCATCCTCATCTCGACGACTTCACCCTCGAATGTGCTCATCCCCACTGCGAGATCGCCGCATGTGGTTGGACCGACGGCGTCGACTCGGACTACGATCCCGACTCCTGCATCCCCGGTGATTCCCTTAAACTCGAAATCCCCTCCGGCACCGCCGAGGCTACCTTCACCGTCTCGGCCTGTGCTCGACCACCATGGCCCGGCGACGATCTGGAACATTGCACAGACGTCACCTACCACTTTCAATACACCGATCCCGTCTGGTTACAGGTCGACACGCAGTGGGAATATAGCTGCGGGATCCTCGACGATCACACCCTGTGGTGCTGGGGGTCCGGAGATCATGGCAAGATCGGACTCGGCGATGGAGAATCGCGCGACTATCCCACGGAGCCCATCGAGGGCCGATGGCGACATGTCTCCCTGGGCAGAGAATTTGCCTGCGCCATCACCGTGGACGACGAACTTCATTGCTGGGGCAGAAATGACCAAGGAGAGGCCACCGGTGAGCCCACCTCCGACGATGCACTCTCCCCCTTTCATCACTCGGACCACCTTTGGAAGACCGTCTCCGTCGGCTGGTATTTTGCCTGTGGCATCACCCGGGATGAGCCGTCACATCTGCTTTGCTGGGGACCTACCTACTTCGATCTTCCCGATCTCGACACCGACTCCCCCTACCAGATTGTAGAACCCCTTGAGGAGATTGAGGCTTGGCGAGACCTCTCTCTGGGCCAACTCCATGCCTGTACCATCGCGGAGATCGCCGAGGGCCCCCACCAAATCTATTGCTGGGGACCCCGGGGCCTGGGCCGTCTTGGCGATGGCAAAGACGGTTCCGGTGACGAGGAATCCTCTATCTACGTTCCACAGTCGGTTCTGGGTTTGCCCGACGACTACGATGCCGTCGCGATCGACAGCGGAGAAGCGCATAATTGTGCCGTCATCAACGCCGACGATATCACGTCTCAGGCCTATTGTTGGGGCCAGGGATCCCACGGACGACTCGGCCACGGCGAGCCCATGGAACACTCCTTGGTAGCCGTTCCCGTCGTCTTCGACGAAGACCCACAACTACCCCTTTCCGACGTCCAGTCCATCGCCACGGGCACTCGGCATTCCTGCGCCACCGTCACCTACCGCGACGAGCCATATTGCTGGGGACGAAATTTTTTCGGTGTCCTCGGTGAATTGGAAACCTTGGAGGATCAACCTCACCCCGTAGCCGTAGATTTCTCCGAGGTCGAAGGAAACGTCGCCACCTCTACCATCAGCACCGGAAACTCCCATAATTGTGCTATCTCCGACGATGGCACCCTCCTATGTTGGGGCGACAACAATGGACAACTCGGCCACCCCACTCCCTTCGACCCCGATCCGCTCCCTACTCCCACCCCCGTGCACTGGCCCTTCGCTCCCGAATGACCGCCGTTTGCATCGGCACTCGGCATTCCTGCGCCACCGTCACCTACCGCGACGAGCCATATTGCTGGGGACGAA
>SLPW01000098.1 GCA_007131755.1 Myxococcales bacterium
CGCAATTTGTCGAGACCAAGGAGAGACGACGAGATAGGGTCAACCCTTCGAGGAGTCTCGACGATGGGATCGGCAAATTGAGCCGCCGAGGTGCTCACGTATTTCCGGGGGCCAGCACTAGGTTCATCGGCGTCTTCGATTCGAAATCTATTATTTGGAAAGGAGAAGAAAATGGGAAGGAAATTAGCGATTGTCTTCGGGGTCGTCTCAGTTGGATTCGTGTTGGTATTGGCGATGGCCCTTTCGTGGCCGGCGCCCAGTACGGATGGGGAATTTGCGGTCAACTACAACCCCACGGAGTGGCCGCAGGTTGAGCCCGATGGAGAATATGAGACGCGCAATGGCGACAGGCTTCCCCTTCGCGTGTACGGAGAAAGTGAAAGTGAGACGGCGCTGATTTTGCTACACGGCATCAGCATCTACGGATATTATTTCGACGAGATGGCCACCTACCTCGCCGATCAATCAACGGTCCGGGTCTACGTCCCGGACCTACGGGGTCACGGCTATGCACCAGGGCCGCCAGGCGATTTGGACTACGAGGAACAACTCGTCGATGACGTCGCGGATCTGGTGGCCCATGTGCGCGAAGAGATGCCGCTGGCGAGGGTCGTCGTGGGCGGGCATTCCGGCGGCGGAGGATTGGCAGTTCACTTTGCCGGAAGCTACCAGTCCGAAGGGGTCGACGGCTATTTGTTGCTGGCCCCGGCACTGGGATTGGACGCTCCGTCAACGAACGAGGAGTTTGGGGGACTCATTAAGGTGCGGCTACCTCGTGTGATCGGGTTGAGTCTGTTCAATGCCGTGGGTGTCGACGCTCTGGACGGGTTTGACGTGCTCTATATGGCCTATCCAGAAGAGCGACAGCGCGAGAGAATGGTATTGACCTATAGTTGGCGCTACGCGAAGGGCTTTACTCCACCGGATTACGCGGCGGCACTGGAGTCGATCGACGTGCCCCTTCTGTTGGTGGCCGGGAGTGAAGACGAGGTCTTCGATGCCGAGCACTATCCGTCGATCATCGAAGAGCACGCACCTCATGGCGAGGTGGTCATCAAGCCGGGCTATAACCATTTTGCAGATGTGCTCAACAGGCAGGATACGCTGGAAATCTACGCCTCCTGGTTGGAGGGATTGGAGTAGGGGTTACGGTTTCAAGAGGCAGTTCGACAGCGCAGAGGACGTGGAGGGGGGCTCGTGCATCTTATGGCCGGACGACAGCGGAGCCATTGAAGTCTCCACTGCGCAGGGCGTCCAGAGCCTGATTGGTCTCCTCCAGGGAGAAGGTGGTGACTTCGGTTCGGACCGGGATTTCTGCGGCGAGGTAGAGAAATTGGGTACCGTCTTCGACAGTGAGATTGGCGACGGAGCGAATCGATCGCTCTCCCCAGAGGATACGGTAGGGAAAAGAGGGGATATCGCTCATATGGATGCCGGCGCATACCACTGTAGCGCCCTTGCAGAGGCAGCGCAGTGCCTGAGGAACCAGCGAGCCGACGGGAGCGAAGATGATGGCGGCGTCCAGTTCTTCGGGGGGGACGCAGTCGGAGGGGCCCGCCCATTGTGCGCCCAGATCGAGAGCAAATTGCTGGGTCGTCTCGTCGCCGGGCCGGGTAAAGGCGTAGACCTTTCGATTCTGGTGGCGCGCGACCTGAATGAGCATATGAGCGGCAGATCCGAAGCCGTAGAGGCCGAGCCTTTCGGCGGAGGCGGTCATTCGGTAGGCCCGGTATCCGATGAGGCCACCGCATAAGAGAGGAGCGGCCTCGAGGTCGGCGAAGTCCTCTGGGATGGGCAGGCAATAACGGGCATCGGCCACGCAAAATTCGGCAAAACCACCGTCGACGCTATAGCCCGTAAATCGGGCCCGATCACAGAGGTTCTCCTGACCACGGCGACAATACCGACACTCGCCACAGGTCCAGCCAAGCCAGGGAACGCCGACGCGTTGTCCCGATAAAAGGGAGTCGACTCCGTCGCCGACGTCCTCGATATGCCCCACGATCTGGTGACCCATGATCAGCGGCAATTGAGGAGGGGGGAGCTCTCCGTCGACGATATGAAGATCGGTACGACAGACCCCGCAGGCGTGCACCTTGATGAGCACCTGTTCGGGGGCCGGTGTAGGGCGTGGGAGCTCCCTTGTGCGCAGAGGGGCGCCGATTTCTTCGAGTACCATGGCCCGCATCGTCAGACCTCGCCGGGTTGGCAGTCCATGAATTGGTGTATCCAAGCCACGGTAGTGGAATCAAATCGCCGAAGGTCGGAGGTCAATACTGTCTGGCATCGATGGCGGCACGAAGGGGCCCATGATGGCGCAGGAGCAGTAGCCGTCGATCCAGTCACACCATTCCCACTCGCTGTCGATCTCCTCGCAGCAGTCGACGTCGTTCTCCTGAGTGCAGCCTTCGGGGCATTCCCCGGTGGACTCCTGGGCGTTACAGAGGGGACCCGTATCATCGTCTTCGGCGTCACTCCCTGCATCTTGCTCCGCGACGTTCCACGTTTCCTCGGTGTCGTCTGTATCACCGGAGCAAGCGACTCCGGCGAATAAGAGTGCTCCCGCCGTGACGGCCTTCATGGCCATCATCGCTTTATTTCGGATGTTGTCATTTGCCTTCATCGCTTTGCTCCTGTGGGGTCGTCACGTCGACAAGGTATTCGCCAATGATAGCAAAATGGTGGGTCGATACGAAACTGATGCCCTGTCTTGGGGTGTGATCGGTTTCCGTCGGTTGTTGTTCCCAGGCCCGGGCCCCGGCCCTCGCCCAGGCCCGCCGTTCGCAGTGGTTTCTTACCGGAGGCCTTGCCCCGCCCTCCGTGGTCACCATTGA
>SLPW01000208.1 GCA_007131755.1 Myxococcales bacterium
GCCCGAGACCGAGCCCGAGCCCGAGAACGAGAACGAGAACGAGAACGAGAACGAGAACGAGAACGAGCCCGAGACCGAGCCCGAGACCGAGACCGAGACCGAGACCGAGACCGAGACCGAGCCCGAGCCCGAGACCGAGACCGAGCCCAGGGGGTCCTGCACAGGATACAAAACACCCTCAGTCCTCGACTCCACTCCACCCCGTGCCCACATTAGGAATGTCGAGGCACCACCAGCGGTGCCCGATGGAACGTCATTCCAGAGGCATCGGGGGAAACCATGGCATCCCTACTTCAGGGCTTTGCCGAGTCGGCACGACGACATCCGGATCGCACGGCCCTTCATCTGGGGCAGCGTAGATTCAGTTATGCCCAATTGGCCGCTCGCGCCGGAGCCATCGCCGACGCCATCGCCACCGGAGGGTTGTCCAGACGTGGTCTGGTGGGCCTGTTGGCCTCCCAGGAGTTGACGGCTTATACGGGAACGCTGGCCATTCTGGGGGCCCGAAAGGGGATCGTCCCCATCGATCCCGACCATCCTCCGGCGCGCATCCTCGCCACCGTACGCCACGCCGGCGTCGACACCCTGGTCGTCGGCGAAGGCGCCGTCGATCGGCTCGAACCATTATTGGACGCCATCGACAGACCCCTTTCGATCATCGCCCCCGAGGTGCCGCCTCTTCGTGGGCTGGCTGCTCGCCACAGGCGACACCGCTACACCACCGCCGCCGATCTGCGAGGTCGCACCGGCTCTCTTCACCTGGAGGATCAATGGAAGGACGTCTCCCCGGCGGCGACGGCCTATCTTCTGTACACCTCCGGGACCACACAGACCCCGAGAGCGGTGCCCATCAGCCACGACCGAGCCCTGCGCTATCTGCGGACCATGGAGCCACGGCTGCAGATCGAGCCCGACGACCGCTGTTCCCATACCTTTGCGCTGACCTTTGATCTGTCGATCCACGATCTCTTCACCACCTGGTCTGCCGGCGCGACCCTCGTCCCCTGGACCCCGTCGCGAGGCATGGATCCGGCGCGCTTCATCAACGAATATCGACTCACCCGCTGGTTCTCCGTTCCCACCCTGGCCATGACCATGGAGAGGATGGGAGAGCTTCGACCGGAGCGCTTTCGCTCTCTTCGCACCTCCTTATTCTGCGGCGAAGCCCTGTCGACGCAGGTGGCCCGCTCCTGGAGCGAGGCCGCTCCTCAAAGTGAGCTCTACAATCTCTACGGCCCCACGGAGGCCACCATCGCCGTGAGCTGCCACCGCGTCGGCGCCGAGGAATTTGCGCGCTCCAATCGGCGGGAAACGGTCTGCCTGGGTCGGATCTTCGACGGCCATCGGGCGATGATCGTCGGCGACGACGGCCGACGCACCGACCCGGGAGAACCGGGCGAATTGTGGCTCGCCGGACCCCAGGTCTGTGAGGGCTACTGGCAGGCTCCTCAGGCCACCGAACAGCGCTTCGCCCCTCGCCACGAGGGACGGGGAAGCTGGTTTCGCACCGGCGACCGGGTGTGGCGCGACCGCAAGGGCCGGCTGCACTTTCTTGGCCGCATCGACGATCACGTCAAATTGCGGGGCCACCACGTCGACCTTCTGGAGGTCGATCGCGCCCTCCAGCAGGCCTGCGGCCACTCCATGGCCTGCGCCGTTGCCTGGCCCCTCGATGGCCCCCGCGTACAGGGTCTGGTGGGATTTGTGGCCTGCCACGGCGACGATCCCATCGAGGAGCACCACCTCCTGGCCTCTTGCCGACGAATCTTGCCCAACGCCCTGGTACCGGACCGCCTCGTCGCACTCCCCACGCTCCCCACCAACGGCTGCGGTAAGTTGGACCGCCGTGCCATGCAACGTCTCCTTCAACAACGGGAGGTATGATCGTGCAGAGCTATTCTCGCAAAGCTCTCCAGTGCGCACTGGCAGCTACGGGCCTCGAGCGGGGCTCCGTGGTCGTCGTCCACACCGCCTTATACGCCCCGGGTCGCATCGCCGACACCCCGCTGGTGGAGATCTCGTCGCGGCTATACTCCGCGCTTCGACGCATCATCGGACGCCAGGGGACGATCGTCGTCCCCACCTTCTTTACCGCCTTTCGCCGCGGCGAACCCTTCGACCGCCAATTCACCCCCGCCACCGGAATGGGGAGCTTCGCCGAATATATCCGCCTGTTGCCCGACTCGATACGCTCGCCACACGCCATCCACTCCGTCAGCGCCGAGGGCCCCCTGGCCCAGGCCATCACCGGTCGCGACACCCCCAGCGCCTTCGGCAAAGGCAGCCCCTTCGACGCCCTCATCGACTACGACGCCGAGATCCTTAGCTTCGGCTGCACCGTGGAGTCGAGCTGCCTCGTCCGATGGGCAGAAGAGCGCGTGGGCGTCCCCTACCGACGATGGATGATCTGTCGCGGACGCTATTTCGACGATGGCAAAGAATCGATGCGCTCTTTCCACACCTATGCCGGAGACGACGGCCGCGAGCCCAATCTATGCCTGATCCCCGTACACCGCGCCCTGGAGGACAGCGGCAACCTGCGCCGCGCCGAACTCGGCGCCGGCCTCGTCGAATCCTGCCGGGCCCGCGACTTCGTCGTCGCCGCCACGGATATCCTGCGCCGCGATCCCGCCGCTCTCCTCGCCCACCGCTCCACCGACGACGAACGACGATCCCAATCGCGCTAACCACCCAACGTTCGACATGGCAACCAACGGACACCCTCCCCGCAAGCGGATCATGATCCTACACATCTCCGCAACCCCTTTTGTTCGTTAATAAAACCAATGGGATAAGCCAGTGCCCAAAATGTTCATCGTTGCC
>SLPW01000120.1 GCA_007131755.1 Myxococcales bacterium
AATTTTCTCTTCGGCCACCGGGCCATGGAGGCCGCCATCGCTCGCGGCGGCCCGCCGGACCTCTTTCACTGCCCCTTTCACGTCGTCCCCCGAAGCATTCGTTCCGTCATCGGCGACACGCCCCTGGTGACCACGGTCCACGACTTCGTCTGGATCGATCATCCCCACACCTCGCAGCCCACGTTTACGAAAGCGCTCTCCATTCGGGCCTTCGCCAAAAGGGCGATTCCCTTCGCCCTTCGCGCCTCCGATGCGGTGATCGCCGTCTCCGAGCCCACCCGCCATCGGGCCCGCCGATATATCGACGACGAGCGCATGGTCACCATCTCCCACGGCGTGGACGACCATTTCTTCGAGGACGTGCCCCCACCGAGCGGGGAATTCGCCGAGCTCGTCGATTCCGACCGGCCCTATATCGTCTCCGTGGGAAACGACAAGCCCTACAAAAATCTGTCCACTCTCATCGACGCCTTCCGCCGTCTCATCGAGGGCGGTCGGGCGGCCCGACTGGTCCTCGTCGGCGACTGCCGGGGCCTGCATGGCGAGCTTCCCGAAGAGGCCACGGAGTGGATCGTCACCCCCGGGATTGTCGACGACCATCGACTTCGCCAGCTCTTGAGCCACGCCCGCGTCTTCTGTCTTCCCTCCAGGGTCGAGGGCTTCGGACTGCCCCTGTTGGAGGCCATGGCCGCCCGAACGGCCTGCCTGGTCTCCGACGTCGAGCCCATGCGCACCATTGGCGCCGAGGCAGCGCTGAGGTTTGCCCCCGACGATCCCGCCTTTCTCGCCACTCTGTTGGAGCGCCTGCTCGATGACGACGTCCTCTGCGAGCGCCTCGCCGCCCGCGGTCGGCGCCGGGCCGGCCAATTTCGATGGTCTCATACGGCAACCAAGACCCTGCAGGTCTACGACTCACTGCTGTGAGCCGGCCTCGATGGCCTCCACGATGGCCCGGGTCAACTCCTGGACCGAAGCGGTGGCGTCGAGCCTGAGCACCTCTTCTCCCCTGGCCTCCACCCGTTGCATGACCTCTTCGTAGCGCCTCTCGAGCCTCTCCAATTTCTCGCGCGACTCGTAGATATCGCGCCTTCCTCGCTCGGAGATTCGCGACAGACACACCTGGGCGCTGGCCTCCAGATAGACCGTCAGATCCGGGGTGCGGGCCCGGCCGTTGATCTCCTCCACCCATCGGTAGTCGAAATTTCCGTCCGCCGAATCTCCCTGATAGACCAGACTGGAGTGATAGTAGCGATCCGTGATCGCCACCTCTCCTCGCGAAAGCGCCGGCTCCACCTGAGCTCGCAGATGGTCCAGGCGATCGGCGGCAAATAAGAGCGCCAGCGTCTGGCGCCCCACGGCGCGATGGCCCTGCTCTTCGTCGAAGACGGTGATTCGCTTCGACAACATCTGACGGATCAACATTCCGATCGGCCCGTCCGAGGGCTCACAACTGGTGGATACGGGCTGGCCCTGTTGGCGAAGGGCCTCGGCGACGCGCCGCGTCTGGGTGGTGGTGCCCGCCCCGTCGAGCCCCTCGATGACCACGAAGGGAGGATTGGCCAGGGGATAGGTCACGAAATACCTCGGTCGTTATTGAATCAAGGGCCTCTCGGCGCTGAGGGTGCGCGCCTTTTGTCGCGCCCGGTAATTGGTGTGGGCCTGGGCCACCGTCTCCAGATAGATCGAAACCCAGGGCTCGTCCAGTTTCCCAACCGTGGACAGCAGTCGCAGATACTCGTCGTAATACTCGTCGCGGCTCATCCTCTGGGCGACGTCCATGACGAGGTGGGCGGCGTCATTTCTCTTCAACGCGTATAGCGCCTCCGCCGCCTCCACGGCCACGGCTGCCGACTCCGCCTTCGTCGCCGTCTTCAGCACCGGCACCGCCCCCGCCACCTCCCGCCGCGCCAGCTCCTGGATGGCCAACAGGCGCTTCTCCTCTCCAAAGGTGGAGGTGCGACTCCAGCGCACGAGCTCCCAGGGCTCTCCCTGGCGAACCACGGCCAGCAGCCGAAGGACATCCATGGACTCCTGCGCCGCCTTACGGCCCAGGCTGTTGCTCATCGCCTCCAACACCTCGTCGTCGGGACGCTCCTCCTTGAGCGCATGGACGTATTCGGCCTCCGTCGTCAGCTCCAGCTCCGGCACGACACCGCTCAACTGCGACTCCACCACCTGGGCGCGAAACTCCATGACGAGCTGCTTCTTCGAACCCATCTCTCGAAGCCGCAACTCCTTTTCCAGAATCACACGCACCGGCAACCCACTGCCCTCTTCTGCCAGCCCCCGCTCCGACTTTCGCAGCACCTCCTGAAACCACCGCCGGGCATCCTCCTCACCGGGAACCCATCGCTCGGCATCCTCCGACTCCTGCAGCTCCACGGACACCACGACATAGGGACCGTCTTCGAGCCCCGGCTCTTCCTCGCTGTCCTCACATCCCCCGAGCATCGACGCCAATATCCCCATCACCATCAACCCACCCAAGACCTTCTTGAGATCATCCACGCCCCCCACCGCGCACATGGCTCCCCCTTTTTTTGCGATTTAGTTCCCCTCCGGACAGGGCGGACCGAAGGGGGGCGAGAAAATTTTGAGGAAATTCGGACTTCTCGAATCCCGAGGCATATCCGCAGGTTATGCCGAGCGGTGAGAGAATCCGAAGTTCACGAAATTAGCCGCACATCCTGACGGGAGCCATTTCCGGATGGGAACCAACTAGACTCTTTTTCCAACTCAAGGGAGATTGTAATTATGCGCTATCTGGTGCTGATGAGTTTCGCCATTTCCACCTTAACTTTGAGCTGTGCGACGAC
>SLPW01000138.1 GCA_007131755.1 Myxococcales bacterium
CCACAGGGAGACGTAGAAGGCTACGGCGCCCAGGGCGATGAGGAGGGATGTGAGTTTGAATGCTTTTCGTAAGTTCATGACTTTTCCCTCAATCCACCAACTCACCAACCTGCGCGCCCACTCGTACTTGCGTCGGCTCCTCACGAGCCCAGATCCTGGGATCGTACATCGCCTCCACATGAGTCCCGGGCGCGTAGAAGTCACCGGAGATGGTGGCCCGCGTGGGCACCACGGCGGTGACCTTCTGGCGGCGCGACAATCCGCCGTAGATCTCCACCCGGTCGTCCCGTACGTTGACGTGGTCTGTCTCCCAGCCGTCGGAGGTGGCCCATTCGGGGAGTTCGGCGGCGCCCAGATCGGGATTTTCCACCTCCAATCCCGCCGGCAATTGTTCTACCAACGCCAGGTTGTTCAGGCTTCGGTTGGTCTCGCTTTTTAGCTCGATCTGAACATAGACCACGTCTCCCGGCGAGATCTCATCGGTGGGGATCTCGTCGCCGTCGCGGTTTCGGAAGGTTCGTCTCAGCGAGAGGCCTTCGCCGCCGGTCTCGACGGTGGGCGACCTGCGCACCCCCCGGCTGCGGATCATGGCCGTCAGATATCCGTCGAATTCGCCCGTTTTCACGTCCAGCGACAGGTCGTCGAGTTCCGACGCTCGGTGAACAGCCCAGCTCTGGAAGTTTCCATTTCCGTTCTGAGTATGTACGCGGTTGCCATTGACGTTGAGGGCGACCTGTACCTCGTCGAGTCCCTCGCTGTCGTACCAGGCGCCCAGGGCCATCACGGCCCACACCGATTCCTGGGTCGTGGGATGGCGGGCGTCCTTTAGATCCTGGGTCACCGCATGGGCCAGTTGTGCTCCCCGGCTGTCCGTGCCGAAGAGTTCCACGAAGACGCTCAAGATCATCGCCCGCTGGCGGCGGTGGGAGTAAAATCGCCATCCCGTGGTGCGTCCGTAGGGCTCGTCTTCATATTGTGGGTTGAGCAGATCGTCGGCGAAGCTTCGGTCGCCGGCGAGGTATAGCGCCGCCTTGAGCAGATAGGCGCTCTCCAGGTCCTGACCGGACGGATTGGAGGGAAGGTCGTTGATGGCGTCTCGAATCTTGGCCGTCTGGGCTTCGCCGGCCATGGCGAGGACGTAGTGCTGGTAGGCGTGGTTTCGAGAGGAGTCCACGTTGTCGGCCAGCCATTGCACGGCGTCGTCGATGCGACTTCGGGGCACGGAGTGGCCCCGGTCGGAGGCGTCCATCAGAAAGTGAACGGCGTTGGCCGTCACCCAGGGGTAGACGCGGCCCCGACTTCCCGGCCAGTAGCGAAAGCCTCCCGACGATGCCTGCATGGACAGGATGCGGCTGATGCCGGCGTCGACCTTATCGCCCAGATCCCCGTGCTTGGAGGCCAGTTGGGGGTCGATGCCCTCTACCAACTCCGGCAAAAATACCAGGGGACGGGCCCGGGACAGGGTCTGTTCGGCGCAGCCGTGGGGATAGCGCACCAGTTGATCGAGGTTGTCGAAGGCCTCGGGCTCCGACAGTGCGGAGGCGAAGATCGTCGTCTCCTCGCTGCCCGGAATCCAGCCGTCGAGATGGGAAGCCAACTCCACGATCCCCTCTTCGAGTTCTACGGTCTGTACGATGCGCTCCAACTCCCCGCGGGGTCGAAAGGGGATATTTCCCCGGTCCTTGGAGTGATGCTCACCGCTTCTCGCCTCCACGGTCACCTCTGCGCCTCCGGAGGGACGAGTGGCACGTGCGGAAAAGTACATCGTCGTCGATTCATCGGGGGCAAGCTCCACGGTCTGCGTCGTGCCCTCCTCGAAGATCAGCACCGGGCGGCCCAGGTCTACGTCTGCCGCCGCCGCCACATGTCGGACCTCCAGGGGTTCGGCGCCGATCTCCACCTCGATCTGGCGGGTGCTATCGGTGAGATTCGTCAAGAATACGGGGATTCGAGCCTCGTCCTCGTCGGTCAGATGACGGGGAAAGGTGGTCTGCACCGTCAGCGGATCACGAACCAGGACGTCCAACTCGTCGGCACCCATGGTGGTGGTTCCGAAGACGGAGCTCATCACCCGCAGGCGGCCCCGGTAGTTGGGGACGTCGAAGCTCACCGTGGCTCGACCGTCGCTGCCCAGTTCTACGGGACCGGACCAAAGGGCCACGGGCTCGAAGGGAAGGATGCGACCTGCCGCTGCCTCCTCTTCGGGCGTTCCTGCGCCACCGCCGGTGCGCGACTGGATGGCCATGGGCGGAAGTTGGGTGGCCCAGCCCACGGTATCGAAGGTCTCCACGCCGGGAGAGCGGGGCCTCCAGAACTCGCGAAGCGGATCGGGGGTGGCGTAGTTTGTCAGCGACAAAATGCCCTCGTCGACGGCGGCGATGGTGGCCGTCGCCGGCCCGGTCACTCCCGGGGCGGACACCTCGACCTCGAGGACCTCACCGGGGCGCACTTCTTCGGGGGCCTGCAGGCTGACACGGGCGTCGATCTCGGCGGGCTCGACGGACACCGACGCCGAGCCGAAGGCCCGCTCCGGGGTGAAGGCGTCCTCCATGGCCTCCCGGGGATCTCGGATGATGAATACGGCCACATATACGTTGGGCTCGTCGCCGTCGACGGCGAAGGACCACTGATTTCGGCCCTCCCGGGCGTCGACCCAGCGCTGCTCGATGACCCGGTCCGTCTCCACCGTCACCAGGGCACGTCCGGCGAAGGGAGCCGTAAACTCCACGGGCGTCGCCTCGCCAATGCGGGCCTGGTCCGGGACGTCGATGTTGATCTCCGAGGGACGTCTGGGACGGGGCGTGGTGTC
>SLPW01000236.1 GCA_007131755.1 Myxococcales bacterium
CGATATTCCACGTGAAGTCCCGATTGATATAAGGGCGAAAAATCGGGGCGATGATCGTAGAGAAGTCGAAGTCCGCCGCGGACCTCATAGGACTTGGGTTTGTCGAAGTCGAAGCGAAGTAGCACCGCGTCGTCCGGTGGTGAGGCGACGTCTTCGGCGGAGTCGAGATCGACGGTGGCCGGGAGTGCCTCAAACCCGTCGAGGGGTTCGAAATCGGCGAAAGGAGAGGGGTCGAGCGATGGGGCCAGGTCGTCCGTTCCCTCCACGGTGGGGTGAGCGGAGAGGGCGGCGGGGATGAGCAAAATCGCTGCCAGGCCCCAGAGCGGCGAAAGTCTCTTCGTCCGGTGTGAGTTGTCATTGGTCATGGTCGGAATTCCCTGAAGTCGGATCCGGCTTTTCGGATGACCGGCGGGTGCGGAGTAGTTGTACCATCCTGTCGATCGGGGCATCAAGGAGGTTGGGGGATGGGGGGGATCGGTTTCCGTCGGTAGTGGTTCCCTGGCCCAAGCCCCGGCCCACGCCCTGGCCCGTCCTTTGCTGTTGTCTTTTCCGGTTCTTGCTCCTCCCTCCTGAGGATGGTTTTGGTCCAAACCTCGTTCGCCGACGCGAAGCAACATCGGGCCGGGGCCAGGGCTCGGGCCAGGGCCAGGGTGTAACCTCGACCACGTTGAGTCCTACAACCGATCAAGGTGGATCACACCCGGGTGATGGGCCACGAGGCAGATCACTATTATCGAACGACTCATTTGATATAAGAAGGGGGCTGGGCTGTGGGGAAGATAGACCAGAGGTTATTCAATCGCGAGAGGAGAAAAAGCCGTGCCGTTGTCTTTGCGTTGTGCGATTCGTCTGATCGCCGTCGCCCTCTTCGGGGGCGCGCTGGGGATGGGCTGCGAGGGCTGTCAGAGCGAGGAGGAAGTGACGGATTTCGAGCCCGATGTGGTGGAGGCGTCCATCGGGCAAGAGGTGGTGGCCGTGGCGCGGCTGTCAGATTTCTCGATGCGTCACTTCGATATTCAGCACTGGTGGGCGGAAGCGGTCCAGATGGGTCGCCTCGTAGGTCGTGAGAACGTGCCGGGAGGAATTGCCCCGAAGCCGACGTCGCGATTTCGGAGCTTTATGTCCGAGATCGCCGGCGACGCAGCGCAATATCTCGACTGGGAGCGCCAGGTGGACGTGGGGGTTTGGCTTCCCGAAGGCGACAGCGGGAAGTGGCGCTGGGCCGTCGTCCTGGGGATGGAGAATACGCAGTGGCTTCAGGTGCACGACGACTGGACGGGTCATGGCCTGTTCGGAATCGAAGGAGCACAGGAGGGGGTGAGGATCTTTTCGCGTAGCGTCGAAAGGGATGAGGAGGATGTTGGGGAGGTCTATGTGGCCATCATCGACGAGACGACGGTGGCGGTCTCCAACTTCAAGTCCGGAGGGTTGCATATTGGCGAGGCGGTGGAGCTCACCGGGGAGTCGGGAGTGGAAGAGGCGGAGCTCTATGTCTGGCCGCGGCGATTGGGGATCGGAGAGCGCTACCGAGGACTGGCGGAGCGATTGGAGCAGAAGGTGGCACGCCGAGGCCATGATCTGTCGCCGGTGCGCTCGGCGATCGCTCAATTGCAGGCCCGGATGATCCGCGCCGCCGGCGACGACGAGGCGTGGCCGGAGGTGGTCCGTTTATGGCTTGAGATCGAGCGAGACGAGCAGACTCGTGGGGCACAACGGGTGGAGTTGAAGATCGACGCCTTTACGGGCGAAAGCACGCTCTTGTCGGCCCTGGGATCAGCGCTGGAGACGGGCCGGTCGGAGAAGCCTGCGCCGATTCCGCTTCCCCCTGCCATGGAGCGGCGCGGACATCTGGAGATCTCTTTCGCCTCCGGGAAATGGGCTTCCTTTTTCGCAGACGGAATTCCCCGCTCCTGGGGGCATGCGACGAGTCTTCGCCTTCCCGAGGAAAGACGGGCCTTCGAAAAAGCCTTCGAGGATATGATATCCCACAGTGCAGGCCCGACGGTGGTGGCTTTCTTCGGCTCTCATGTGCCCACGGGGATGACCGCCGATATGTACGCGGCATGGGAGACCTCCGGTGACGAGGCGGTGATGGACGATGCCCGAGAATTTCATCACCGCTTGATGAGAGATATCTGGATGCCCCTATTCGGTACCGATCAATTTGCGCGCCGCGAGAAGAGGGAAATCGCCGTTGGAGACGAGAAATTGGAGGCCGAGCAAAAGACGCTACATATCGGCCATGGACACGGCGAATTGGGGGTCTGTTGGGCGGTGCGAGAGAGGAGCTTTTTGAGCTATTACGGCGTCATGCCCTGCCAGCGCCTCCAGGAGATCGTCGAGGGCTCTGAGGAGTCGGCGAAATTTGAAGGGGCGCTATCGTACCACGGAGAATTGCGGGGAGTGGTGGAGACGCTCTACCTGGCTCCTGAAATTGCGCTGGAGCGAGGAATCTACTCGAGTGTCGACGTGGAGATCGACGCCCGGTGGCCCACCGAGGACTATCTTCGGGTCACCGTCGCCTTTACGGAGCTGCCGGAATTGGCGGAAGTCGTCGAGGCCACTCCGCGCCTGAGAGGGCGCTGGGACCGGGAATCGATGTTCCGAACGCCGATGCCCGGCGATTCGCTGGAGCTCGGCGTATCACGCTTCCACGAACCGGGAGTGACCGCTCTGGGACTGCCCGGGTTCGGTGGAGTCGTTCCACCGTCGTTTTTGCTCGGGATTCCCTTCGCCCATCCGCCGGCGGCGCAGTCGCATTACCAATTTTTGTTCTTTACCGAGCCCGGCGCAGGCCATCACCACCA
>SLPW01000220.1 GCA_007131755.1 Myxococcales bacterium
CATGTCGATCTCGTTGTCGAAGTGGCCGATATTGCAGACGATGGCGTTGTGCGGCATCTGCTGCATATGCTCGGCGGTGATGACGTTGAAGTTGCCCGTGGCCGTAATATAGATGTTGAACTCTCGCTGCAGCGCCTCTTCCACGGTGATGACGTCGATGCCGTGCATGCAGGCCTGAAGGGCGCAGATGGGGTCGATCTCGGTGACCGAGACCTTGGCCTTCTGGCCCTGCAGAGACTCCACGGTGCCCTTGCCGACGTCGCCGTAGCCGCAGACGAGGGCGCGCTTTCCGGCGAGCATGACGTCCGTTGCGCGCATGACGGCGTCGACGGCGGAGTGGCGGCAGCCGTAGATATTGTCGAATTTCGACTTCGTCACCGAGTCGTTGACGTTGATGGCCGGGAACAGGAGAGTGCCTGCCTCCTGGGCCTGATACAGTCGGTGGACGCCGGTGGTGGTCTCTTCGCTTACGCCCTGGATATTGGGGGCGACGCGGTTCCAGTACTGGTCGTCGATATCGTGGAGGTCGGCCAGGACCTGGAGGACGATGGTGAATTCGGCGTTGCTGGCCGTGGAGGGATCCGGTTTTTCGCCGGCCTGGTTGAATTTATAGCCCTCGTGGACCAGAAGCGTGGCGTCGCCGCCGTCGTCCAGAATCAGCGTCGGGCCTTCCTCACCGGGCCAGTTCAACGCCTGAAAGGTGCACCACCAGTACTCTTCGAGGGTCTCGCCCTTCCAGGCGAAGACGGGGATGCCCTGCGGGTTGTCGACGGTGCCCTCGGGGCCCACCGCCACGGCAGCAGCGGCGTGGTCCTGGGTCGAGTAGATATTGCAGGAGGCCCAGCGCACCTCGGCGCCGAGCTCCACGAGAGTCTCGATGAGCACCGCCGTCTGCACCGTCATATGCAGAGAGCCCGAGATCTTCGCTCCCTTCAGGGGCTCTTTGCCGGCGTATTTTTCGCGAAGCGCCATCAATCCCGGCATCTCCTCTTCGGCCAGCTCGATCTCCTTTCGACCGAAGGCCACCGTCTCCTCCGAAAGATCGGCGACTTTGAAGGGAAGATCATTAAAAAGGGACTCGCCGGTGGACATAAAGCGAGGAGCGACATCGACGGGAGAGGTAGTCATGGGAAAATCTCCGACATTGGAAAGGAGGCAATATACGCGCGGTTCTTCGCCACAACGATTGACCAGATCGGGCTATTCCTGTCAAGAGCGGTAGAGGGAAGTCGAAACACCCCACGCGCAGGGACGCCTTGTGCTCCCGAGCATATCGGCCGTTGTTTAAGGCCGACGAAGACAGCCACGAGGCTTGTCCTCGTGAATCAAATGGCCGGAAAATCCCGCATCGCCGGGACCCCACGCGCAGGGACGCCTTGTGCTCCCGAGCATATCGGCCGTTGTTTGAGGCCGACGTAGACAGCCACGAGGCTTGTCCTCGTGATGCGAGGTCGTTCTTGCGTCCCGTGAGCTCACTCCTCGACCGAGAATTCGAAGGAAGAATGAACCCGGGCGATCCCACCGTCCTCCGGTTCCGGGAACTTCCACCGGCGGATACGTTGGGTCAAACATTGTTCGACCCATCGCTCATCGAGGGTCGATGTGACGATGGCGGCAGTCACCACATCGCCTGACGGAGCGATGACCCACCGCACAAGCACCTCACCTTCGAGATCAGGGGTTCTCCGGAGCTCGGACTCATAACAATTCAAGATAGCGCGTCGATTCTGGCGCGTCACACGATGGACGAGTTCTTTCTCGATCGCTCCCTCCACGTCGGGCTCATCAAAGTGGACTGTGGGGTTCATATCAACACCGGGCCTCTTGCCTGCGTTCCCATCTTCGATGGAATCGTCGCCGACGGCTGCGTCGTCCTCGTGGAGATCGAGTCCACGTAGATGGGTGAGATCGACCATAGCATCTTGTGGGTCGCCGAGAGCTTCTAGTGCCGCAGGCGGAGGTCCGTCATCTTCTTCGTTCTCCTCGTCCGTGGAGGTGTCTTCGACGACCTCATCGAGCTCGGGGTTGGAATCGTCATTATGCGCAGAATTGTGATCGTCTGGAGAATCGCCATCGTCCCGAGAATCGCCAGCGTCGTCTGTTTTTCGTGGTGTTTCGTCACCTTCATCATCTTCAGCGGTGACGGAGTCTTGCTCTGTGGGTTGGGTTGCTTCTGTCTCGCAGGCCACGATAAAGATGACCAGCAGGGCACTTATGATGACAATGGCCCCAGAGATCTGTGGATTTACGAACGGATAAAATCTCATAATCGGCCCTGCGGTGATGGGTTGGACGACAACGTAGTTCCGAGTGCACTCGGACACAAGGAGGGTCTACTGCTACTACCCAAGTCCTTTAGCCCGGGTTAGCCCGCGTCGCACACCCCAAACGTTCATCGAAGGCATTAGACCCTCCCCGTGAAAACGGGGAGGTGGGCCCAGGCGAAGTTCAGCCTGGGCTCGGAGGGGCCCTGGGCAAACCCCGAACTTCCATCGAAGGCAATAGACCCACCGCGCAAAACACCCCAATATCGTCTGTCCCGGTAACGACAGGCCCGCCCGACTTTTGTTCTAAGGAGCCCGGGGTCACGGACTGCGGCCTCGAATATCAAGTTCGCAACGGAAGGGTCGAGCACACGTGACGCTAGATGACGGGGTGGCACAAGCAGCGATCGACAGCCGGACGCTTACGTGCCAAGATGGCCACGGAGTTGAAGACGAGCGCAAATGTTGACGGAGACCAAGATGGAAGAATTGTCCGGTGAGGTGTTTGAGCGGCGCCGCAGGCG